>CAIUGE010000075.1 GCA_903898645.1 Oligoflexia bacterium
AATGGTTCATTGCGCTATGACGGGACTAAGCGACCTCAGGAGGAAGATAATTCGACTCTTTGGCCCAACAGCGATGAAAATCTACCAAATTGCATAAAAGATCGGGGGAATGCGGGTTACCACGCATCGTACGATGGATTACCCAATGAGCCCATCACAACGCATCAGCTTCCCTCCATCTTGATGGCACAAACTTTTGGCATGAGTCATGCAAGATACAATAAATAACGGAAAGAATAACTCTTTCCTCAAAGGGGGGTCCTATGAAGTCGCTACTATTATTAACTTTTATAAGTCTGAACACAAATGCCTACATGCTCAACGGATACAACTGCGCTAACAGTCCGAAAACCTGCGCGCAAATAAAAGATCGTCTGAAGATTACCGCTCCAATACGCAAAGCATATCGTCAGAACGAGAAAAATGCACGGTACGAAAAAGCCATACGAGAAGCTCAACGAGCTCAACACATAAAACAGAACAGATTCGACTTTCAAAGAGACCTAGGAACGCCAACAACACTGCTGGACATACTTCACCCTAGCAGGAGAAGAGTAGCCATGCTCGAGGAACAACTAAATAACCCACACTCCGCATTGTACGAACGTCCTTTCTACACAACCATGCCAGGTAAGCCAGTATATTCTAGACCAATTAACGTGCCAAAAAAATTTATAGGGAACAGATCCGCGCAGATCGCGAACACAAATGCTTGGGGACCAATGGTCATGCCAAACTATATGAATCAAGATATCAAAATAAGCAATTCGCATGGCCTTTCTCAACAGGCTTTTACTCACATAGTAACCACAAACTCCAGTCCTCACCATAGCCCTAGAGACAGCGCCAAAAACAGCCTTGATGGCACCCCGCAGCGCTACCGACGAACCACATCCGACCTCTACTGTGGTGATAACTATGGTCCTTCCCAAGCAACCCCGTCAATCCGGAGCGGCAGGTAATGTCAGCAAGCTAAATTCTACACAATACATCAAATCTGCACTTCACGAAGGCGCTCAATACTGAGCGCCTTCCCTAATTCATTAATCTCAATCACAACAGCCCCATAACCTCCAGGACCCTCAGCGGGCTCGAATCTCATAGGTCTCTTGGTAAGAAACTTTTCGATCACAATTTCTTTCTGCACACCTATAACAGAATCAAAACAACCACACATACCAACGTCAGTGATGGCAGCCGTCCCCAAAGACAAAATACGCTCATCAGCTGTCTGCACATGCGAGTGAGAGCCAACAACGGCACTCACCTTGCCATCCATATAGTAGGCAAAAGCTTGTTTTTCAGATGAAGCCTCCCCATGAAAATCGATAAAGATAGCATTGATACCATGTTCATGAAAACGATCGACCTGGGCGGCTGCAACTCGAAAAGGGCAATCAAGAGCGTCCATAAACACACGACCCATAACTTGAATCACGCCAAGTTGTAACTGCGGATTGGTCCGTGACGTTACAACAGTCGCGCCTCGGCCAGGCGTCTTATACCCAGGCACATCAGGATAATTCAGTGGTCTTAAAAGCTTCACTTGAGTTGACATATACGGAATGATTTGCTTTTGATCCCAGGCATGGTTACCAGTTGTAATAACGTCAACACCTTGCCTAAAAAAATCTTCTGCCATATCAGGCAAAATGCCATTGCCATGACAGGCATTTTCACCATTCACAATCACAAAATCAATACCATGTTTAGGCACAAGCTTACGTATAGCCGCAGCTACTGCTACCCGACCTGGCCTTCCATACGTATCGCCAAAATAAAGAACACGCATCACAATAATAATCCTCGCTCCTTAAGCCGATCTTCAAAAAAGAAAATCTTTTCACTTTGCACGTCAATCAACGCGTCCATTATGACATCATGCGTTTCAGATGGCCAGTCATAGACGTCAATACCATATGCTATGCCGAGACGTACCAGATTTGAGTGCTGAGCCAAAAAACGATCATAGTAACCCTGCCCCCTCCCGAGCCTCTTTCCGTCAGAACAAAAAGCAAGCCCTGGAACTGCAACAACTGACCCTGCCGGCACCTGACAGATACCAGTATTGGGCACCATAACACCATACTGCCCAGGAGACTGATCTTCACTCCATAAACGGCACTCCATACCAACAGGTACAAAACAGGGCCCCTCCCACGTCAGGCGAACCTCGTCAGGCAATGCACAGTAAAGACCGACCATGGGTGCTGTGTTAAAATAACGCGCTATACAGACCTTAAAAAGCTCATCTGCCTTCTGGTGGACCTCCGCAGGCAACAATTTTTGACGCAACAATGATCGTACTATGCTTTTTTTGCCCATTTACCATGCATACGGCAACTTGGTACACTGGAGCAAGTATGATCGAATCTGCCACCACCCAAAGCGTCCTCGATGACTTGCGTCTTGCCAATTATCGCAAGCTGACCACAGAGCGCTTTGCATCCGAGCTCGATGACCAAACCAGTGCTCATCAAGCATCGCTCGAGCGCCTCAATGAGCAATTCGCACAACGGCAGCATGCACTCGAAAACTCCTATAATGTCCAGATCTCTCGAGAAGCTGAAGCCCTGGACACAAAACTTCAAAAAATCAAAGCCACCAATCAACAACGCATTGTTCAAGAAACAGAAAGAGCGCGCCAGGAAGAAGCAAAAATAGCTCTTCAATCACGGGCCCAGATTGTAAATCTCCAAAAAAATGCCAATGCACAGATCGAAAGTATCCAAAAACAATTGCAGGATACTTCCAACACCCTGCATGAACTTTCAAAGAAAAGGAACCCCCATGCTTGAACCACAGAAAAAAGAAGAAGAAAAGATGATCCGCATCAATGGCATGGACCAAGTCCTCAGCCTCCTCCAAACAGCCGATCCTGCCTTCCGTCAATCGCTGATTAAGCGCATCAGCGCACGCGAGCCAGAACTCGCTCGCGTCCTCGTCCGAGAACTTGCTTTGCGCACATAGGGTAGTGCCGTGAACAACGCTTAGCATGTTTCACAAGCTGTCTGATGACAGCATCATACATCTGCTTACTCATTGATCGCCTCAGCACGCGCAAGCCAAAGTTCGGCAGAACAATCCTCTACGCATTCACTTTGCACGCATAGAGACTTCTCTTCTTCCTTTTGAGATATATAGAGACGAAGCGCAACACATGCAAGCCTTTGAGCCTCGTGCATAATCCCATACTCCATAGCTTGCAAGGCCGTCTCCACCAAAGAAGCTGCACGCACTTCGGTGCACTTCGCATACAGGAGATCTTCCTCCTCTTCTGAACACACTAACCCGAAAATTAATTTCTTTCTAAAATCGATAGCTACTTTACTATTTACTTTTTTTACTACTATCATCGAGTTAATCGAATCTTGATATCTTGATGCCAAGACGCTCGCAGCAGCAGCCATGATAATAACATGAGTGATATTACAAATCACTTCGCTCGAGAGAGTGGACGCCTCTGGCGCCTCAATGCTTGCGCGCAAAAAAAGTCTTTCATTCTGCGCTGCAACAACAGGCGCTTGAGCACTCCAATAAAGAGTACGCAACTGCTTGTAAGATGTCTCTGCCTCCTTCGTGGCTGTACGCACCTCAAGAAACACCAAGTAACTTGCATTCGCCAACTTCTGCGCATAGTCGACGGCCCGAGAAATGTTTGCTTTATTTTGTCTATCAACAATAAAAGACGCATTGATAATTGACTGTTTGAGAATCTTTTTTATATATGCATGCTGAGACTGAATAAAAGTTGCAGACGCCTGAATATGGAGAGCATGAGCAATGCCGGAATTCTGACGCTTCACTGCACGCAAAGATGACGTATAGGCATTACGAACTCCATCATCAACGTGCTCGTGGGAGCTTGGATCGAGAGGCATTTCAAAAGACATTGTGTCTGGATAAATACTTTGACTGCGCGATGCGCCAAAACAAGAAAAAAACGCACACCAAGACGCATCACGCATTGACAACGAGTTAACGCCAGCAAAAACATGCGAGGAAATACACAATACAACAATCATCACAAACCAATTTTTTGCCAGAATATGTAACCTGAAAATCATACGGTCCCTTACTGCAGACTCAATAGTGCCGCATAGTACTCGAATAAGCAAAGCACCTCTAAACACTCGCCCCAAGCAATTCAGCTAAAAGTGCATACCGTAAACCCCGAGTACTCACGGACACAGTAGGAGGCTCAAGGAGCTTCAGCATTCGAAGCATGATCCACCCGCCAGCCATACACGTATCGACACGATCCGAAAAATCTCCAAGTCGCAAACACAGCTCCTCACGGGATAACTGAGCTAAGCCGAAAAGCAAAGATTCAAGCTGCTTATATGTATACTGCAACCCATTGATTTGATGCGCATCAAACTGACGCATATCAAGCATTAAAGCTGCCATCATAGTCGCAGTCCCTGCAATAGCAACGACAGGTTTGTGCTGAAATATGGCCAGCTGCTCCTCATAGGCACTAAGGATATCGGTAATATCTTTGTAGGTAGCATGCTGATAGCGCAAAGCACCAACATTCAGACTGAGCGGCTCACACCCATATGCCATCAGCTCAGTGCTACCACCACCAATATCTAAAGAAACAACCTGCGACCGATCCATATCAGGAAGAAGTGCACCCGAAAAACCTAAACGTGCCTCAGCGGCACCCGTAATCACGTCAACCGTTATACCTGTTTCGACAAATGCCCGCTTGAGAAAAATATCAATATCCAGCATATCACGGGCCGCACTCGTCGCAACGCAGCGGATAGTCGTCACCAACAAAGAATCACAGAGCTGCCGAAACGATCTGAGGCACTCTAGCGTTGCATCCCACCCTTGACCAAAACGTGTTACTTTTGCTTTATCGACAAGAATCCTGCCACACGATTCTCCCACAAGAAGAAGACAGGTGTTCGTCCCTAGATCAATGGCCGCTGCGCGCACTTATTTCTTTTCTTGCATAGAAAGCTGCAACTTTAACTTGTAGATCTCTTTATCAGCCGCTTCTGATTTATCTTTCCAGTACTTCAGCTCCTGCTCAAGCTCAGCGATATGCTTCGATCGTTCATGCGCCAAAGAATAGTATCCTTCAGAAAAAGTCTCCGTCTCAGGATTATACAGCCCCACCCGAGTCTCCCCATCCACGATACCTTTGACGCGTAATTTCCCATCTTCCGCTTTCTCAGCCTGCGTGACCTGCACATCAAAAGACTTGCCAGGATAGGCACCATTTTGCCAGTACCTAGCAGCTGACTCCTTGGCCTGATTTGAAACACGGTCTGTCTGACAACCCACAAGACATACAAGTACAAGTATAAATTTCTTCATCCCAAACCCCTTTGCATATATGCTTTCACAGCTTCCCCAACTTTCTGAGGATGCGCCTTGCCACCGCTTTTTTTCATAACATGTCCTACAAAAAATCCTAGAAGCTTCTCTTTTCCAGCACGAAATTCAGCCACCTGACCTGGGTTTTCTTGGCATACTTCAGCCACAAGTGTATCCAAAAAACCCTGATCACTCACCTGCCGTACACCAAGCTTATCAACCCATGGCTCAAGAGGCCCTCCATGAGTCCACACTTCGGCCAAAACAAGCTTGATTCCCGTGTGAGATACAGTGTCCGCCGCCACCAGAGAAGCTGCGTCAATAATATCTTGACAAGTGATATGCGCTTCGTCTATCTCACAGCCAGCAAGACTCATAAGTCGCAGTATTTCACCTGAAATAAGGTTAGCTACAATCTTCGTATTGCCATGACGCGCTGCTTGCTCAAAAAAAGCAGAGCGTCTTTTTGTCTGTGCAAGCACCTGGGCATCATAGTGTGAAATACCAAAATCCCTCACCCAACGCTCCTTCATTGCCTGCGGCAACTCAGGAATGTGAATTGCATCCACCCATGCCTGCTCAAGTACGAGAGGCATCAGATCAGGCTCAACAAAAAAACGGTAGTCATCTACTGACGCTTTGCTCCGCATCACATAGGTCTCATCCTTCTGCGCATCGTAGCCCCGCGTTTCCATATGAATGGTGTCACCTGACTGCAAACAGCGAATGTGACGAGCTATTTCATACTCAATTGCTTTTTCAACATAGCGAAAGGAGTTAACATTCTTGATCTCAACACGCACACCAAAAGGCTCACCAGGACGACGAACACTTACATTCGCATCACAACGAAAATTCCCCTCCTGCAAATTACCATCAGAGATACCTAGAAATGTTACCAGCTGATGCAACTCACGCAGGTATGCCCCCGCCTCATCAGCTGAACGCATATCAGGCTCAGAAACAATCTCAATAAGAGGAACGCCTGCACGATTCAGATCAACAAGCGAGTAGCCCACAAAGTGCATATTTTTACCAGCATCTTCTTCCATATGGATGCGCTGGATACGAACATCTTTCACTCCCTGCTTGGTCTCAATACGCAAAGAGCCCGATTCACACAAAGGCTTATCATGCTGACTGATCTGATACCCTTTTGGTAAGTCAGGATAAAAGTAATTCTTACGAGCAAAGATCGATCGCAGCTCAATACGCATACCAAGGGCCAAGCCTGCCTTCACCGCAAGCGCCACTGCCTCTGCATTAAGAGTAGGCAAGGTGCCTGGATGCCCAGTACAGATAGGACAAACACTCTGATTCATCGCAGTCCCTGTTGTTGGACATGCACAAAAAATCTTACTTTTCGTTGCGAGCTGACAGTGCACTTCTAAGCCAATAACTGCCTCAAATTCGCCCATGTAAAAACTCCTTGTCAAAGACCCGTGCTGCTGCCACAGCGAGCGCATCCTGCCGCCATGGCGCCATCACTTGGAGCCCTACATCCAACTCCCCAACTTTACCTGCAGGAACGCTGAGGGCAGGAATGCCCGCCAAATTGGCAGGTATGGTATAAAAATCATTCAAATACATCTGGAGAGGATCACTCATCTGCGCACCAATCTTGTAGGCTCCTGTTGGCGTCACAGGCCCAATGATAAGATCGACTTGCTGGAAAACACGCTCAAAATCTTCACGGATTTGTGCTCGCACGTAGTTTGCCTGCTTATAATACGACGTCGTTCCACGTGCCGATAACGCAAAAGTACCAAGAATAATCCTTCTTTTGACCTCAGGACCAAATAATGCCCGTGCCCCTTCAAAAACACCATCAAGACGCGAACCAAACCGGACACCATCGAAACGCGCCAAATTACTGGACGCCTCAGCGACCGCAACCAAATAGTAGACAGCAATCGCTGCGTGACAATGCGGCAACGAGACACGCTGTACCTGAGCACCTTTTGATTCAAACCACGCCATTGCATCAAGAACTTTTGCCTCAATGTCTGGCATAAGACCAAAATACTCCTCAGGCACACCAATACGAAGTTTTGAGAAATCAGGCTCCGGTATTGGCTCATACGTATAGTCAATACTTGTCATATCCGACTGATCCCGCCCAGACATAACACCCAACATTAACTCTGCATCGACCAAGGATCTTGTCATGGGCCCAATTTGATCAAGCGTGGATGCAAAGGCCACAAGCCCAAAGCGACTCACCGTTCCATACGTTGGCTTGATAGCATGGATCCCGCAAAAACTTGCAGGCAGCCGAATAGACCCCCCAGTATCTGTTCCAAGGGCTGCTACGCAAAGCCCCCCCCGAACTGCTGCTGCAGACCCACTGCTTGACCCTCCAGGCACAAGCGTTTTATCCACCGGATGTCTCGTTAATCCATATGCTGAATTCTCGCCTGACCCGCCCATGGCAAATTCATCCATATTGAGCTTCCCAAGCACAATAGCTCCAGCATCCTCAAGTCGTTTTATGGCAGTTGCTGTATAGGGCGGCACATAGTTCTCAAGCATTTTAGAAGCGCACGTCATAAGGACGCCTGCAATAGCAATATTATCTTTCACGCCAATAGGTATGCCAAGCAGAGGTCGAGAGACAAAAGCTTGCGCCCCCAACGCTGCGATCAAACGATCTGCATCCCTTGCCTGCTGCATCGCTCGCTCATCACAGATAGTGATAAAAGCATTTAGATCACTTGCATGGATCGCCCCCAGGTAGGCGGCTGTCAAATCCTGTACCTTCAAGCCCCCCACCAGCGCATGCTGAATCTCTGCGATTGAACAATGCCGCTCTGTGCTCCCAATAGCTTCAAGTACCCTATTTACCATATCTCTTGGTGAATCACGCTGAGAGCTGCGCGTCAAGAGGACTTGACCAGATTTCTTTTTTTTACTAGATTCGGATCCATGATCACTATCGATGAAGCCTTAACGCAAAAGCTCGCACAGATGGCCCGACTCACACTGACAGACAAAGAGACCAGCCTGTTTACAAGCCAGATCCACCAGATCATCTCCTACATGGAGACACTCACGAGCCTTGAAGATACCCAAGCGACAGACACGACCACTCCCATTACCGTAGTAAGCCTCAGAGAAGACAGAGTTCACTGTGAGGACGCAGATGCGACCCTCGCATGTGCTCCCGACCTGCTTGACAATGGATTCAGAGTGCCTCAGATACTGACCTAGCGTTGAGAAAAATGAATGCAAAATCACAGCAAATAGTTACTCCTGCCGCACCAAATAAAAACGCCGCATCTCTACCACAACACCAAGGCTGCACAGGCAAATAAACCCCCACGCAAGAAGGGCAGGACATTATTGTGAAATAAGATAACCATTTAAAAAGTTATTATAATTTCCCCACGAGTAATTTGTCTGCGATGCTCCAGATAATGGAACTGCAAATACACGTATATAGTCTCCCGCATTACAAAAAGCCACAGCACTCATGTTCGCACTAAAAAATGTCGCCGACGTAACCTCTTGCATGCTCGTTGCTATGAACGAATACGCATTAAAACTAGCAAATGGAATACTACTAACAGCCAGCGAACTAGATTGAAATATTCCTGCTCTCCAAAAGGCGCCCGAAGACGACACGGTATTAACGCCAGCAGTAAAGAAATAAAGACCAGATACGGGTGCCTGAAAAAAACCATTCACTATAGTCGTGTACGGAAGCGTAGCATTATAAGAGGTATATACAATAGGATTCCCTATTGTAATGGCCGCATTCGGTGTTCCTGAGAAATAAAATGCATAGTTGTTATACTTTATCGTTCCATTCACATCAAGCGCATGCGTAGGCGCTGAACTTCCAATCCCCACTGACCCTGCATTAAAATAAATATTCGAAGAGCTCGCTACCCAAGGACTACTCACCGTGCTTGAAAGAGCACTGGTGATAGACAAGAAATTCCCCATCATCTGGCTCGCCGATATCGAACTTCCTGCTGTAAAACTGTAGGGCAATGTGATTGAAGTCGCATACGCTGAGAACGCAAAAAAGCACAGAAGTATTCCGCTACGTGTTATTTGTATGTACATAAGTGCTGCCCGCTCCCGACAAGAACCATAGCACGCGCCCTCTCTCTCATCAAGCCATGACCGCAGAAAATTCTACAACCGTCATTCAGGACGCAGCTCTTAGGACACCTCAGATACTGACGTAGCTCTGAATAAATCTATAGTAAAACTTTTTTTCTGAAACCCCGAAAAGCACACTTACCTTCTGTTCCGCACCACTCCCCTCAGAACGTTTAATCACGCCACGACCAAAGGATGGATGCTGAACAATCGAACCAATGAGTGCCGATTGGGTAACCTGAGATACCTCAACCTCACTTTTTTGTTCCCGCCACTTGCTTGGTATTTCACAACAAAACTGTGAAACATCAGAAAAATGCCGACGACCCCACAGCATACGCTCACGCGAGGAGGTCATCATGAGACATTCTCGGGCACGCGTCATACCAACATAACATAAACGCCTCTCCTCCTCAATCATCCCATCATCCAAGGCCCGCTTGGATGGAAACAAGCCCTCTTCCATGCCTGTCATAAAGACAAATGGGAATTCGAGACCCTTACTTGAATGCAGCGTCATAAGCTGAACCGCATCATGCTTTGGACCTTCTTCCACAATCCCATGAAGCATGGATTGCTCCAAAAAATCCTGAATCGATGCTGGCACATCTGATTCAAATTCAACTAGGACAGAACGAAATTCAGCCAAATTCTCAACACGACCGCGCGACTCATCATTTTTCTCAGACTCCAGTTTTCGTACCATTCCCGTAGCGTCAAGAAGTTTGTCATAGAGCTGCGCCAAAGACCCCTCTTGCACTCTAAGAGACTCTACCATCCCTACAAAGGCACGAATTTTTGCATTTTCACTGTTTTGACATGCCTCATAGAGCATGCCTCCTTGTGCCTCACATTTTGCGACACTGGCTTGCCCAATGCCACGCGCAGGGACGTTAATGATCCGCTTAAGACTCACACTATCAGCCGGATTGACCAGAACTCGCCAATATGCAAGGACATCACGGATTTCTTTACGATCATAGAAACGGAGCGCACCAATCACTTCATAGGGGATCTGACGCGCCATACATGCATCTTCAAACTGCCGACTTTGTGCGTTGGTACGATAGAAGATCGAACACTCCCTCAGGGATCTTCCAGCACGCTGCTTCTGTACAATCGCATCCAGCACAGTACGCGCCTCCATACGCTCATCTTGGCATTTGACGATACGGACAGGCTCACCGCCAACTTGATCAGTAAAAAGCCTTTTTGCCTTACGCTCCCGATTATGCGCAATCACATCGGATGCGGCACCAAGGATCATCGCAGTCGACCTGTAGTTCTGCTCGAGCTTAATGACTTTGGCATGGGGGAAGTCTTTTTCAAAATCCAAAATATTACGAATATCTGCGCCCCGCCATGCATAAATCGACTGGTCCTCATCCCCCACAACACAGCAATTTTCATGACCACCAAAACGCTTTGCCGCTAAGTACATCAAAAAAAGATACTGCGCTTTATTGGTATCCTGATACTCATCAACATGGATATAACGAAATTTTCTCTGGTAATAGGCACGAACATCAAGATGATGAGCAAGCAAGAATACGGTCTGACAAATAATGCCCCCAAAATCAATGGCATTGCGCTCCATCAATCCCTGCTCATACAGCGTGTAGACCGCACGCCCATAGCGACTCACATAATCAGCATCATCCTCAAGCTGAGCGTCCGGCCCCTGCGCTTGGCATTTCGCCCGATTAATCATCCCAGCAAAAGCCTTGACTGCAAGTTTAGGATCCTCCACGGCAAGATTCAGCTTTTTGACAATATCTCCCAAAAGCTGCGCCTGATCCTGATCATCGTAAATAACAAAACCTGGCTTGAGCCCAATATAGGACCCATGCACACGCAACATCTGAAGACAGATCGCATGAAAAGTCCCGATCTTCACCTGACTCCCAAAAACTGCAACCCGCTCCCTCATCTCCTTAGCTGCCTTATTGGTAAAGGTAATCGCCAAAATATCTGATGTCCCACGCGCAGCACTGATAGCCGCCATCCTCGCAGTCAACATCTTCGTTTTGCCTGAACCCGCCCCCGCCAGCACAAGCAGCGGCCCATCAAGCGCCATAACTGCCTCACGTTGACGCTCATTGAGTCCACTTGTGTACTGATTCATCGCATGTCCTTTCAAAAAGAGCCTTGAACCTTTAGGTGTTACGACTTCTCCAGCCTGCCGTCAATCCCAAGATAGAAAAGCAATGCCCCCGACCTCAACAAGAACCGGGGGCACCATGCCGCCCTAGAGACGTCTTATGCTATCTTGCCTGACCTCGTTTCATCAGACACCCTGCTCTCCTTTTCTTTTGAGGGCTGTCCCAGCAGCTTACCAAAGAAGCCTGTATTCTCACTCAGAACCTTAATCTTTCTTGGTTTAGCCGACTCGGACTTTGGTACATACAGACGCAAAACCCCATCTGTGTAGCTGGCCTCTATCTTGTCTGCATCCACTCCCACCGGAAGGATAAAGCTACGATAAAATCTCCCGTAACTTCTCTCGAGGTAACGGCCGCCTTCGTCCTTCTTTCTTGTCTCATGACCCCGCTCCCCTGAAATCGTGACACGATTATCCACACACTCAACTTTTATCTGATCTCTTGGAATCCCGGGCACCTCAACTGACATAAGGTAGTGATCACCCTCTTCCTCAACATCACAGACTGGATGCCAATCATAGTCAAGGCTCTCTGCCGAGCTTCTCAAAGACCCCCATGTGTCATTCAGCCATCTATCCATTTCGCGTCGCAAATCCCAGAGAGGACTCGGACCATTTCTGCGTGCGATCAATGATTGATTCATATACTACCCTCCATCTCTGACGATGGGTCCAATACATATCATGTCAAGATTCTTTTTTTTTCGTGCCGCCAACAACATCCCTCCTTGACTTTTAAAGCAAAAGATCCAAAGATCCCTACCCAATGCTTCTTTTTTTTGTTTTCCTCCCTCCAATGCAAGCCCAATGCCCCATCACCAAAGCGCAAATGAACGACCTGTGGAACACAGCAACACATATCTTGGAACATACAGAAAAAAACATTGTGCTTGCCGGACAATCGCCAGCCTATCTCTGGCCATTTCTGAAGCAAAAACGCACCGTGTACCGTGTCGCCTTTAGCGGATGTATCTATTTTGACGAGTACTCAGTGCCATCACAACAACAACAAAAGAATTACTGCTCGTACCTAAAAATAATCGGACTGGATGCAGCCGCTATCAAAAAATCTGATATTGTCGACTACACTCGCGCTTTCTATGGATCAACAGGCTTTGTCCAGATGCTCAAACACTGCAGCGACCAAAGCTATTTCCCTACATTATTCAATCTCGTCGAAAATAACCTGACAGCAGAGACAACATCTCGCACCACAAAGGCCCTCCCATTCTTCCACTACCCTGTGATTTTTCACCATGCTGATGCATTCGCAAATAATAAAGTACCTCGATGCATGCCGAAATATTCACGCGGAGAATGGAACGAGCTTCCTAGCATGGCAGACCCACATCTCGAACTAGGCAAAGAATGTATAGAACATCTAGAAAGGTTCGTAGCCACTCACTCCCCATAATGCTTTTTCTTTGACTTATACGACATAGTCGTGACATAACTTACCAAAGTAATACACAATGAAAAAAATAAAAAAGTATATCTCTCTATGCATTGCATTCTTCGCTATCCTCATAACGCATGCTTCAGCCTCGCCTAACGATGCTCTCGTCAATCTTTTGCCACAACTTCTTGATATGCAAGATGAAATTGTCCAGAAAACAGCAACTCATTTTGATCCAGAATCCTATGTCACGCTCATGAACCACCCTTCCCTTTTTCACGCACTTAATGCACGCTCACAAAAAGAAGCGTGGCACGAAAAAAATCCTCAGTACGCCGAGCAATGGTCACACAGAACCCCTTACGAACACTAAAGAACTATTTGGCCACTCTATCTCAAGAGTCAAATAAAACTTGTATTTGAAAACGCAAGCGAAATAAAAGAATTCCTCGAGTCAGCGCGCTCAAGACAATTTACTCAATTAGAAATAAAGTGCGGCAAAAATATAAAAATTTCATCAGACATGGTGATAAAAATTTCAAAATTACCCAGGCTCAACGAGCTCGTACTGAACCAATGCAGTTTTGCTACAACAGGGCAGTTCACCTATGCATTAGGACGTCTCAAGACTCTCACATCCCTCTCTCTACGAGATACTTCTATCAAACCAGAAGACCTGAGAAGAATCGCACCTGCTCTTAAGCTCCTTACCAATCTCAGAAAAATCGATCTCGGCAACAGCAATATAGGTCCATCGATCGACATCCTCATCCCTTCTTTAGCTGACCTAACAAAGCTGACAATACTTAACCTGGAGGGTAACCACATTGAGCAACAAGGCGCTATCGCACTAGCTCGATCTCTTGCACTTCTAACAGATCTGACGGAAATCAACCTCGAGGGTAACACTATTGGTGACGAAGGCGCCATCGCATTAACTTTTCCCCTTACCCAACTCCCCAACCTCACAAGCCTCGATCTCAAAGGAAATGCCATAAGCCCCCTAGGCATGGCTGCACTCGCCCAATCCCTTAGGCATCACACAAGGCTAACAAAACTCGACCTGAGTAATAATGAGATTGGCCAAGCAGGGACTGCTGCACTCGCCCAATCCCTTACCAGCATGACAGACCTTATGCATCTTGATCTGAGTGGTAATGACATCGGACCTGAAGGCGCGACTGCATTGGCTCAATCCCTATCACGTCTCATTAACCTCACAAGCCTCGACCTAAGCAACAATACCATTGGGCCAGCCGGAGCCATCGCATTAGCGGCTCCTCTGAGGCATCTCACAAACCTGACAGCACTCAATCTCGGCGGCAATGATATTGGACCCGAAGGCACGGAAGCACTCACCCCACCGCTGGCACGTTTAACAAAATTAACAATACTTGACCTCAGCGCAAACAGTATGACAGCAGAAAGTATTGAATTATTAACAACCCCTCTTGCACGCTTAATAAATCTCACAACACTTGATATGAATGACAATAACATCGGACCAGAGGGCGCCGTTACATTAGCTACTTCTTTGCTATTGTTGACAAACCTGAAAGAGCTCAACCTCAATTATAATAACATGGGACTAGACGGGATAAAGGCACTAGCGACACCTCTTGCACTATTAATACATTTGACATCTCTTGGGCTAGCTGACAACAACATGAGCACAGAAGGCATCCAGACACTCATCCCGGCTTTAAAAAAACTTACGAAAATCGTCACACTCGATATCTGCAAAAACAACATTGGCACACTCACCCAATCTTTTCCCTATTTGACAAATCTCATCGTACTTCTCCTCAGTGACAATACCCTTGGCTCACAAGGCATCACCGCATTAGCCACATCGTTTGAGCACCTACCAAATCTTGCATACCTCTTCCTTGACAGAAACGCTTTCGATGCAACAGATATCATCACGCTAGCTCCGCAGCTTATGCATCTCACAAACCTCAAGATACTCGGCCTAAAAGGAAATAACATCACAACAGAAACCCTAGAAGCCTATTTTCCCGCTTCAAAACTTGGATGCTTTATTTTATAACTATACTTAGTGTATAAATTATCAAATAATAATAACATGAGAACCACACATGTCTTCTTTTTAGTACTCTATGGACTATCTTTAAGTTATGCTGCAACGCGCTATACACCCCAGAACGTGAGGGCTCAACTTTCACAGACCTCTTTCAGCCGCCCTACCGCTATTCGCCTTAGCTCACGTTATCAGCGTACTACATGCCTCATCACACCAACACAAGCAGAAGACCTGCGAAGTGCAGCACTACGCATTCAAGACCTCACACGAGAAGATGAGCCTATTATCCTTGCAGGACAGTCCCCTGCATATCTTCGACCTTTTTTGGAGCAAACACGTACAGTTCATCAAATAGCCTTCAGCGGCTACGCCTTGTGCGATACTCAAGCACTAGAACATTATCGCAAGTACCTGAAAACGCTCCAACTGGATGAAGAAACTATTAAAAAATCAGTCATCGTTGATTACACTCGTTCTTTTTATGGCTCAACGGCGCTTATCGAGATACTAAGAAAATGTAGCGATCAAGACTACTACCCTATGTTCCTCAATCTGGTTGGAAACAGCAGTAAAGCAGAAGCAGTATCTCGTACCTACGCCATGATACAACGCCCCTTCTCCCATCAACCTGTGCTCTTTTACCATGCCGAGCAATTTGCAAATGACGACGTACCCAGATGTATACCCTACTATCCTTATAAGGAATGGGGGAATCCACCAAACATGGATGACCCAGGTCTCACAGAGGGCAAAGAATGCATGCGGTACCTCGAAAATTTTGCAGCCCAGTACCCTATCGAGTAAATTCCTCAGTTTACAAAATGCCCCCCCTAGGCGATACCTAGGCATGCAAATGATCCTTACACTTCTCTTATCTTTCAGTTTTGCTGGAACCACCGCCTCTCGCCTTGCCTCCTCTAGCATCTTTGCACCTTTTTATGATGGCACACACTACCAAGAACTATCCCCATGTTCGATAACAGCGGCAGAAGTAAAAGCCCTTCAGAAAACCGCAACTGCGATTATCCGCCTCACACACAACGCCTCACCCATCATTCTAGCTGGACAGTCGCCGGCGTACCTTTGGCCATTTCTTAAAAGACACCGCACCGTCTACCGAGTTGCCTTCAGCGGGTCCACCTCCAACACCGCCGGGATGCTTCCAACAGAAAAATCAATAAAAAATTACTGCCAGTACCTAAGCACTATTGGGTTAGATGCAGCAACGATTCAAAGCTCAACTATTGTTGATTACACACGCTCTTTTGATAGATCTGTAGATTTTGTCCATATACTCAGACGGTGTAGCAGCAATGACTATTTCCCCCAATTTATCAATCTCGTTGAGCATCAAGGCATGGCCAACTGGACATCAATCCAATCGGCAACAAAAGCAATCCCATTTATCCATATTCCCGTAATATTTGAATATGCTTGCGCATTTGCAAACAATGCTGTCCCTCGATCCATACCCCACTACCCCTACTGGAAATGGATGGACCCGCCAGATATGAATGACCCCGACCTCCTCGAGGGCAAAACGTACATGGACTATCTCGAAAAATGTGCAGCCAAAAAATAAACCAGTTATTCGACGGTCACACTTTTTGCTAAATTTCTTGGCCGATCTACATCGGTGCCACGCATCAGGGCTCGGTAGTAACTAAAAAGTTGCACAATAGGCGCCAGCAGAAATGGCGCAAGCCGAGCATCCAAGCTCTGCGCAGGCAAAGGAATAAAGTAATCACAGAGCTCCTGAAGATCATGATCATTGGGGGCACCAACGCCAACAATACGCGCACCGCGAGCACGCACTTCTTCCAAATTAGACACTGTCTTATCTCGCCAACCATCAAATGGCGCAAGCACGACAACCACCATCCCGCGATCAATCATCGCAATCGGCCCATGCTTAAGCTCCCCTGCAGCGTAACCCTCAGCAAATTCGTATGCAATTTCCTTCAGTTTCAGAGCCCCTTCAAGCGCAAGAGGATAGCAGTATCCTCGACCCATAAAGAAAAATCCTGTCACACCTTCAAGCCCAATCCCATAAGCAACATCACGCACCCGAAGTGCACTTTCTGGCTGCAAAAGAGCACGGACACTCTCAATCATACGAACCAAATCCTCTGTCAGATGCTGCAGCACACCACCATCTGATTTGCGATTTCTCGCAAGAAAGCCAGCAAGGAGGAACACAACAAGCATCTGGACCATAAATGTCTTGGTTGCAGCGACCCCAATTTCAGGACCCGCTGACGTATAAAGGACGCCATCAGCTTCTCTTGCCATCGTACTTCCACGCACATTGGTGATTGTGAGCGTTGGTACACCCTGCCGCTTCATATCACGTAAGACAGCGAGCGTATCGGCAGTCTCACCTGATTGAGAAATCCCAATAATGAGCGAATCTGCAGCCAAAGCTACAGACCGATAGCGAAATTCACTAGAAACTTCAACTGAAGTTTTGACACCAGAGAGCGCTTCAATCCAGTATTTACCAAGCATAGCTGCATGAAACGATGTCCCGCAGGCAACAAAAGTAACGCTTTTTGCTGCAACCAATAAACGCAAAGCAACCTGATCAGCCAATGCAAAGGGTGTCACAGGATCCGTATGTGAAGGATCCAGGAGCGCATCCAAAGTATCAAGCATTGCTTGTGGCTGATCATAGATCTCCTTGAGCATAAAATGCGCATAGCCACCTCGATCCATCTGTGCAGCCGTCCATTGAAGGAGAACAGGAGCGCGCTCAAGCACATGCCCATCCACACTATCAATGATCTCAAAATGCGAGTCATACCCAATACCAATATCTCCATGCTCCAAAAAGGTCATACTCTTTGTATAGGCAGTCAACGGCTGAGGATCACTCGAAAAAAAGACCCCGCCTTCAGGGTCATTGGCAATGACAAGTGGGGATCCAAAACGCGCCCCAATCACGCAGTCTGGTTCACGTTCTGAGACAATAACAATACTACACTGACCACGTACAATAGAGAGCGCCCGGCATACTGCATGCTTAAAATCACTCCCCGCTTCCATCTCCTCGTACACAAGCCAACCAAACAGCTCACTGTCAGTTTCTGACACCGGCCTAAGACCACGCAGCTCAAGCTCACGACGTAACTGCCGGTAGTTTTCAATAATCCCATTATGAACGAGCACCACATGCCCCACACGATGAGGATGCGCGTTCACTGTTGTCGGCTTACCATGGGTCGCCCAGCGTGTATGCCCAATACCCGCAGTTGCCTGAACATGACCTCGCTCAGCGAGCAAAAGCTCAACCTGATCAATACGACCTTGTGACTTATGGACTTCAATTTGTCCATCAACCATCAACGCAACGCCTGCTGAATCGTACCCACGGTACTCAAGTTGACGCAGGCCATCCACCAGAACATCACTTACTGATCGCCGACCAATATACCCCATAATACCGCACATACATTTACCTCTTATATCCTGGCTTGCTGACTTGGCGTGAACGTGCAATGGCAAGCGCTCCAGGCTCAACATCATCAACAATCGTTGATCCTGCAGCAATATACGCACCTTTCCCAATGCGGATAGGTGCAACGACCTGGCAGTCACTGCCCATAAATACATCATCCTCGATAGAACTTCGATGCTTCTTTTGCCCATCATAGTTGCACGTCACAAACCCGCAACCAATGTTTACCCGGGCCCCAATATCCGCATCCCCAACATAGCTAAGATGCGCAATCTTTGTATCCTCCCCACAACGACTGGCCTTAATCTCGACAAAATTTCCAACGCGACTGCGAGCCCCCAGAGAGGTCCCTGGACGGATATGGGCATAGGGACCCACATGAGCATTCTCTCCAATGTCTGCATCTGTCACAATAACGCCTGCATCCAGTATAACGCCTGCACCAATCCGCACTTTTCCCCGAAGCATCACACCGGGGTAAATAATTGTCCCCGGCTCAATGGACACATGGACATCAATGAAGACATTTGTTGTGCTCAAAAACTTCACACCCAGCTGCGCAAATCGCTTCATCTGCCGGCGCGCAAAAATCTCCTCAGCACGGGCCAATTCCCAGCCTGTATTCACTCCTACACAATCCTCAGCACAAGGCCAAAGCACCGCCTGTACATCTCCAGAAATAAGATCAGTGAGGTAGTACTCACCTTGCGCATTCTGGTCAGTCACCTGAGGCAATCGCTCTTCAAGCAAAGAAAGAGGAAAAATATAGATAGATACTGCACATTCATGGATTTTCTTTTCCTCAAATGAGGCATCCTTGTCTTCCACAATACGTAAACCAGCGGTCCGAATGACGCGACCATACCCTACTGGGTCATCCATCATCGTTGTCACAAACGCAAAATTTGATCCCTGAAGTGCATCAATAATTCCTGAATGAATAAGAGGCATATCGCCAGGCACAACCAGCACGGTCCCATGCTGACGCACAAAAGGCAGAGAAAAACGCATAGCATCTGCAGTCCCACGCGGATCACGCTGCTCAATCCAAGAAAAATCACATCCCTTGAATGCTGGCTCATTTTCGACATAATGCCGCACCCTGTCGTCAGAGTAAATGATCCCAATAGGTTTTGAGAGATGACGCACAGCGGATATCACATGGTACAGCAGAGGGGCACCCGCCAAAGGCTGCAGCACCTTTGGGACACTCGAACGCATGCGTGACCCCTTGCCTGCAGCCAAAATTACAACGCACTGAATTACTTTGTCATTGTTCATGTGGCTCAATGTACACGAACTGCGAACAAAAAGGAAATGCGTGCTCATCTTAGCCAATTGAACGATTATTTTTTTATTGTCAAAATAATATAAAAATATAGAATAATCGGGCAGGGGGATTGGGCGCGTCAATTCCGACGGGCCCTCTACGGGGGAGTGAAACAATGGTTGATGAAAAATACGAAATCAGCGCACAGATGACTGCTCGCTATAAAAAGCTACTTCTTGAAGAAAAACAGCGTCTTTTAAATAATTCCAGACAAGCTATCCAACATGAACTTATGCTCTCACCTGACGATCTGCCGGATGAAACAGACCTCGCAGCAAATGAAATTCAGCAAAATCTCATTTTTAAACTGCGTGACAGAGAGCGTCAAATGCTTGCCAAGGTCACCGAAGCCCTGATCCGCATCGAGGATGGCACCTTTGGACTCTGTCAAGACTGCGAAGAACCCATAGAAGTCCGAAGGCTCGAAGCACGTCCTGTCTCAACACTCTGCCTCAGCTGTAAGGAGAGGCAAGAGCACCGCGAAAAAATATACGCTTAAAAACGCCAAAAACACGCCACAGAGGCCCATAAACAAAAAAAATAAACCCTCAAGCGACCTTTCTCTTGTTCCGAATAATCAAACAATGAGACAAGGAGACTTTTATGGTTCATCATTATGACGGAGACCCGATCACCCTCCCAACAAGCCTACCGCTGCTCCCCGTAAGGGACTTGGTCGTTTTTCCGTATATGATACTGCCTCTGTTTGTCGGGCGTGGGCCATCAATTAGGAGTGTTGAGGAGGCATTGGCACGAACCGACCGCCTGATTTTACTTGCCTCTCAAAAAGATATCGCTGATGAACAACCATCACCCGAAGGCATCTACACGATTGGAACCATTGCCATGATCATGCGTATGCGTAAACTCCCTGATGGAAGGATTAAGATCCTCACTCAGGGACTTATGAAAGCGCGGATCTTGAATTATGTCTCCACTGACCCTTTTTATGAAGTTGGCATTGAAAAAATGGCTGACAGTGCAGAACCACCTTTTGTCGAAACAGAGGCACTCATGCGCGCTGTGCGTGAGCAGCTCGAACGCATCATTGCACTCGGCAAAGTCCTTACTCCGGATATTCTTATGGTACTTGACGATATGACAGATCCGGGGCGACTCGCAGATCTCATTGCATCTAATATTGGCCTCAAAGTGAGCGATGCTCAACATATTTTAGAAATGACTGATCCTGTCCAAAGACTGCGTCAAATTCATGACATTCTTATGAAGGAAATTGAAGTTCTTTCAATACAGGCAAAAATTCGATCACAAGCAAAAGATGAAATTACAAAATCTCAAAAAGAATACTTTTTACGAGAACAAATGCGCGCCATCAGATCCGAACTAGGCGACAACGACAATAAGGGCGATGAAATGAGCGAACTCCGAGAAAAAGTACGTCTCTGTGCAATGCCGAAAGAAATTGAACAGGAGGCCTTCAAGCAATTGGCTCGCCTAGAACGCATGCACCAGGACACATCAGAGGCATCCATCCTCCGCACCTATCTTGACTGGCTGATTGAAACTCCGTGGTCAAAGCACACAACAGACAATTTGGATCTTATTCGCGCAAAAGCCATCCTCGATGAGGACCATTACAATTTAGATAAAATCAAAGAACGCGTTCTTGAATACCTCGCCGTTCGTAAGCTTAAAGATCAGATGAAAGGCCCTATTCTGTGCTTTTCTGGACCACCAGGAGTAGGGAAAACATCCCTCGGTCGCTCTATTGCCAGAGCACTTGGACGTGAATTTCTCCGTATATCGCTTGGCGGCGTCAAAGACGAAGCCGAAATACGTGGCCATCGCCGCACCTATGTTGGCGCTATGCCAGGACGAATTATCCAGGGACTCAAACAGGCAGGGAGCGCAAATCCGGTTTTTGTTTTTGATGAAGTTGACAAACTCGGGAGCGATTTCCGCGGTGATCCATCCTCCGCATTACTTGAAGTCCTTGATCCTGAACAAAATTTCGCCTTCCGCGATCATTATTTAAACGTACCTTTTGACCTATCACGCGTCATGTTCATAGCAACATGCAATACTCTTGAGAATATTCCGTCAGCTCTGCGTGATCGCATGGAAGTGATCCAGTTGCCTGGCTATACGGAAGAAGAAAAAATGTTCATCGCAAAGAAATACTTATTGCCAAAGCAGATTACTGAAAACGGCATCTCCCCAACCAATATTGTACTGACAGACGAAGCTATACAAACGGTCATCTCAAGCTACACACGAGAAGCAGGCTTGCGAAATCTCGAAAGAAATTTAGCAAATCTTTGCCGAAAAACTGCACGATTGGTCGCAGAAGGTACAAAATTTGACCCCCATTTTACAAAATCCCGCGTTATCGAGTACCTAGGACCTCCAACATATATACGAGAGGCAGAGCAAGAAAGTGATGCTGTTGGTATTGCAACTGGCCTCGCTTGGACACAAGTTGGTGGCGAAGTCCTGTATGTTGAAGTCTGCACAATGAAGGGCAAAGGTCAGCTCGTCCTGACTGGGCATCTCGGCAATGTGATGAAAGAATCAGGCATAGCCGCCCTGGGCCTCATTAGGTCAAATGCAAAGAAATATGGCATTGACGATAGCATCTTTAGCAAAATGGATGTTCATGTGCATTTCCCCGCAGGCGGCACCCCAAAAGACGGCCCCTCAGCTGGCATCACCATGGCAACTGCCATGATTTCTTGCCTCACAGGGATCCCAGTGAAAAAAGCAATCGCTATGACGGGAGAAATCACTCTCTCAGGACGCGTGCTTCCGATTGGTGGCCTCAAGGAAAAAGCGCTAGCTGCAATGCGTCACGGTATAGAAACTATTATCATACCTGAGAAAAATAAGAAGGATCTTGAAGATATTCCGGCTGAGTACCGCAAAAAACTGCATTTTATCCCAGCAAGCACCCTCGATGACGTCCTCAAGGTAGCGCTCACACATAAACTGATAACGCACAAAAAACCCAAGCTCAAGCGTGTTGCGTAAAAAGAGCACTATGGTAGTATAGGAGCGTGCAAGCATCTGAAATTTTTCTCTGTGCTCTTGCTCTTTCTATCAGCACCCTCCTTTCTGCAGCGGAGGCAGCTCTCTTTAGTTTGTCCCGTTTCCAACTTCGGAGCATGAAGGAACGGGCCCCAGCAAAGACCGCAATCATTAAAAAACTTTTGGCTGACCCCAGAGGCCTTCTGATTGCTATCCTTGTTGCCACAGAATGCCTAACGATTGCAACGTCTTCAAAAATAACCAAAGTTCTCCACACATTGCCCAGCAACTATGAAATAGCTGGATTTTTCTTTTGCACACTCCTTGTGCTCCTTGTATGCGAAATAACACCAAAAATCATCGGTGTCAGGACGAATGAGCGTGCTGCCCTGTCTCTATCGCTGCCTTTGCGAGCACTCTATATAGCTTTTTACCCTATACGGATTTGCTTTGAACTCGTCATCAGCCTGCTTCAGCCAAAAGACAAATCTCAGCCCTATGACATTTTACGTGAAGCAGACTTCCTCCATATGGCAGCTGAAGGTATCAAAAAGGGCGCCCTCCATCCTCATGAACTTGCCTTCATGCAAAACGTTTTTGACCTTGACACCCTCGAGGCAAAAGATCTCCAATTAGCCATTACACAGTACCTTTGGTTCCCACCAACGATGACGGTAGTCACGGCTCGCACGCAACTTAAAACCCACTTCCGCATTCCTGTGTATGATGGAAAAAATGTTGTAGGCATTGTCTACACAAAAGATATCCTCAGCATGTGCCGCACCAACCCTGAATGCACACTCACCTCTCTGATGCGCCCACCTCTTGTGGTTCCAAGTTCCATCAAAATCAGCACGCTTTTTGCCCGCATGAAAAGAGACAAAACCCATATTGCTATCATCCAAGGCCCCGTGCCCGGTTTGATTACGATGGATGCGATTTTAGAAACACTTCTAGAAGATGCCCTTCCTGAAAAAACAGTACGTAAGAAAATCCGTATTATTATGCCATCGCCATGACAGAAATATTCCTTCTTCTTGCAGTTCAGGCTTTTTTTGCAGGCTCAGAGATCGCACTTCTCTCAGCTGACACTATAACGCTTCAAAGAAAAACCCTTCTGAAAAATAGACTCCTCAGTCAAGGCGCCCGCATCGCGCTTCATTTAAAGGAAAACCCCGAATGCATTCTGGTCACAACGATGTGTATCATCACATTATGCATTATGCTCCTTTCCTCACGCGTCACCTCTTTTGCCCTCCGCCATAACGCATCCAACCTGACCGTCATTCTAGCTACCTCCATCATCGTCGCACTTCTTGGAGGCCTCGCACCCAAACTCTTCTTTCAAAAATACGCTGACGCACTTTCTCCGATCATTGCTTTTTGTGTACAATGTGCCTATTTGCTTTTATATCCATGCACAAAAACGCTGACACTCTACTCTGACTGGATGGAATCTGCCCTACAAAAATTCTCATCAAAAAAAACACATGATACCCGCAATTTACGCAAAGAACTCCAGTTTCTTCTATCTGATTACACGCTCAAAGAGACAGACATCTCAGCTACGGAAAAAGCCATTTTAGATAAAGTGCTTTCATTTCAATCGGTACGAGCAAAAAGCCGACTTATGCCCCTCGTGAATGTGGACGCCCTCAGCTCCACATCAACAGTCAACGAGGCCCTTGATGTCTTCGAAACACATCGTCACTCACGCATGCCCATCTACGAAACCCGTATCGATACAATTATTGGTGTCCTTTCGGTTTCTGACCTCTTACGCGCGCAGGGCGATGCCCCTATCACTGCCTATATGCAAAAGCCGCTCTATGCAGCCGAAACAGAACTTGTCACCAGTATTTTAGTGCGCATGAAGGCAGAAAATAAAGAGATGAGCATTATCGTCGATGAGCACGGGGGCGCCGCTGGCATCGTTACCTTTGAAGATATTATGGAGCTTTTTGTTGGCGATATTGAAGACGAATTTGACGATGCAACAAAACCCATCTTACATCTCCAGCATAATCAACACCTGATCCATGCACGTATGAAAATCCAGGATCTCTCTGATCAACTCAATATTCACCTACCACAAAGTGACGCTTACGAAACGCTTGGCGGCTTTATACTGACGCAATGCGGCTATATACCGCCCATGGGGTCAGAAATTGCCCTTGAATACCCGGATATGCAACTCAAGCTTACTGTCCATACAGCAACTGAATGCACTATTGAGCGCGTCCTCATTGAGATAATACCTCACCAATTAAGTCAACAAAAGAGTCTGTGATTTTTATATTGTTTTTATGCAAAAATAACGTAGCATAAAATCATGGCCAAAACCATTGTCATCGTTGATGACGTTGCCTTTGTACGCAAAACCCTCACCACGCTCTTATCAAATGCCAATTATCAAGTCATTGGTGAGGCCTCCAATGGAGAAGATGCCTCGAAACTCTTCGAAAGCCTCAAGCCCGATCTGATCACTATGGATATGGTTATGCCCGGCATCAGCGGCAATGAAGCAACACGAAAGATTATGATCTTCGACAAAAAAGCTAAGGTCATCATTATTTCAGCGCTGAACCAAGAAAATATTATCATGGAAGCCATCAATGCCGGCGCCAAGGACTATATTATTAAACCTTTTTCGGCCCAGGACATCCTCAAAGCAGTTGAGAGAGCCCTTCTTGGTGACGAATACGTCCTAGGCCGAACAGTCCAATCAAGGGAAGCATCATGATACACGTCTTGATCTACCTCTTCAAATGCTCAATTCTGACACTCATCATTCTTGTGCTTGGCAATATGCTCTCATTTCGCGGCCAGACACTCTCTGATCAGGTTAAAATACACTTAGCACATAACCAAGACCATCTTGATTCCGCCATCGATGAGCTTGCGCGCGTATCACGCTCACTCGCTGAAGAGACCCGCAAAGGATTCCATAAAAAACACTTCCCTGAGTGATGCACAATAAAGCACACCACCCAGGTACGTTTTAGAATGCAGAACCAGCGGATTGTGCTGCTGGCGTGGATGTTCCAGTTCCACCGAGGACACCCTTACTAGCAAACGTAGAGGGAGTCTTGCCACAAACACTCCCTCCCGAATGGGAGAACTTAGATGTCCGCCCTGTGATATTAGCCGCCTGCACACTACCAACAAAAATCATAAATGCTACGATTACTTTTTTCATTTTTCACCTCGTTTTGACTCATGTCCATCACACCTCATCAGTCACAAGTGACCGACGTATCTAGGGATACATATGCAGGAGTCGGGCCAAGTCAGATATGGAAGGCCAATCCGAGGACAGAACCGGCTCCTTCAAAGTAAGGAGCCTTGTACGATGCTGATCCAAAGATATCAGCGTGAAGACCCAGCTCAAACGGGTAGTGCATCAACTCATACTCAAACCCAAAGAGCACTGTTGCTATCAAAGATTTTGACGTATGCCCAACACGTAATCGCAGAACAGGAGTCCATCGTGTTGGTAAATAAAAGGCAACCCGCATGGATGCCCCATAGGATGCCCCAAACATCGAATAGACACCAAAGGCGACCCTTCGCCTTGCAAAGCCGTCCGAAAATCTATTAAAGTAAAGGAGCGCTTCTAGGTCAGCTACAGGAACCAGAAGCCGAAAACCCCCACTGACCCTGAACCCTAAATAGGACTGATACGGCGCATAGGCATCAGGCGTTGAGGCAATCGCCCTATCCTGACGATCAAAGCGACTTGCAGAAAACCCCGCATCAAGCCCTGAACGCATTGCTTGCCTCTGAAGCTCCTCCGTATCAAGCGCATTAGCAATGATATAAGCAACCTTATCCTTATAGGCAATCCGGTACCAAAGCGCATTGTGTACCTTAATCGGTTTGGAGGATATCTGCACATCTGCACCAAAACCGAGCTCACCTATGACGGCAGCCAATCCGCCTGGCTTCTCAAAGACATGGACCGAACTTACCCGAACACGCGCCATCTGGGATGCCCAAAGAGTCGAAACAAGTGCTATGAGAATCATAAGGCGGCCTGCTGCATCATACAGCGCTGGAGCGGATACAGACCCTCTTGCACCTGCCAACTTGAAGCGTCATGTTCATGTGAGTCTAAAATAACGGGCGCAGGATCAACAAGCATCACAAAGCCCGATTCTCTATACCAAAGTCCACGCGCCTGATAAAAAAAACTCATTTCCAAAGACCTCAGCATACCCGAAAACCCTGTCTCCTCAAAAACTTCCCGCGTAGCTGCATCCCACTCCGTTTCACCCTTTTCAACATGGCCCGTAACAGGCTGCCAACGCCCGCCACGCTCTGGCTTCGTGTGCAAGAACAGAAAGGACTCACCTGCACGTACCCACACTTGTACTTTTTTCGCATCAAAATGCTTTTGATATAGCATGTCCACTTGACCACCCTTACACAATCAGCTAAGACAAATGAATCGCCGCTGTAGCTCAGTTGGTAGAGCACGTCTTTCGTAAAGACGGGGTCGTCCGTTCAACTCGGATCAGCGGCTCCACTCATTATTGTTGTTTCAAATGCACAAGCTTTGTTGTTGCATCGATCTTTGCCAGATCTGTATACCCACCGATCAATTCCGTGCCAGAAAAAATCTGCGGCACAGTACGTAAGGGGGATTTAGCAAACAAAGCACTCCACTGCGCCTCATCCTCCATCTTATGCTCGGTAAACGGAACGCCTCTTTCCTTCAACAAGACCTTTGCTTGCTTACAATAAGGACAATGCTCCATTGTATAGATTGTTACCACGTGACACCTCCTCACGTCCTTTTTACCACGATTTACGTAATGATGTCTTTCATCATTTCCTGCCAAAATATTGAGAATTCCTTATGGGTTCGCTTCTCAATCCACTGATCATTATCAAGATAAAAATGGTACCCTGCAGCCTTGGCCGAAACTGCAACCCACAGCTCCTGAATTGAAGGCTGCTGGCTGAGGATACAGGTACCCGCCGCATACTCTATACGCAAGGTCCCTTGTGACAAGGTGCATTCAGCAACGTCTGGATCAATAGCACAAAAAAGCTTCTCGACATCACTGAGGACTGCATTCACTTTTTCTCGGTACACACGCTCACTCAGCATGTAAAACCTCCAACTTTTTATTGCGCAATCCTAAAGTGGAGTGACCTAAATACAAATTAAGCAGATCCTGTCCAATAATAGTCGCGCTCTCCTGACTCAAAAAACCTTCCCGCACCACTTCCTCAAGTGTCGTCAGGTGTGCACGCACAAATGCGAGCAGCTTGTCTGAGCTGATCAGATGTCTCGCCCCAATGCTATGCTTCTTTGCAAGCAATTGCATACCGCATTTAAGGAACTCAAGCGCCAGCTGTTCATCTTCTGAAGCAGGCCTCACATGGGTTGCCCGCGGCGCTTGTGTCTTCTCGACCTGAAGGAGCCCACACACAACAGCCTTGTCCCGCAAAATATGTTTTGATAACCCGCGAAATGTCTCCATCTGCTCAAGCGTTTTTGGACGCGCCTTCGCTAAATCAAGCAGAACAGCATCCTCCGACACCCATCTACGAGGCACATTCAAACTTCGCGCCTTACTTTCACGCCATCCAAGAAGTCCTCTCAATGCATCAAACGCTTGCTCCTGGACACGCCCACGAAGCATACGGGCAGCAATCTCATCACTACGGTAGGCATAGACATCCCGCCCAACCTCACTGAGTGTCATCGCCCATGCATGACGACCAGATTCTTCCAATTGCTGGAGCAATTTTTCAGCAAGCGCAACAAGATATCTCACATCATCTGCTGCATACTGCATAAGCGTCTGAGGCAATGGGCGCTGTGACCAATTCGTACGCGCCAAACCCTTATCAATATGCACATCCATAATATCAGCTAAAAGACGGCCTAATCCGGATGAATCACCGAACCCACACAGCGATGCACCAACGGCTGTATCAAACAAGGGATCGGCAAGCGTATCAAAGCTTGTCAGCAAGCACTCCTGATCGCCATGTGCTGCATGCATGATCTTGAGGATTGAAGGGTCACGAAAAATCTCTAAAAGCGGCTCAATAGCCGGATCATAATCACTTGGATTATCTGCAGACCTCGTCTTACGAAAGGCGTGTGCATCTACCAAAAAGATCTGCTCAAGGGTCGCAATTTGGATAATCTCTACTTGAGGAAAAAACGTCGATTCACGAATAAATTCGGTATCAACGGCAATCATTGGCCATGGTTTCAAATATGCGGCCAATGCAACAATCTCTTTATCTGTACGAACGAGCGTGTCCGCTCCCATCGTGTGTCCCTTCCTCTTCAAGTCTCATTTTTTACTCCGAATACCCGACAAATGTATATCACATGAATAGGAGTCAAACCATTGTCAAGTACCCTCGCACTTATACTGGCACAAGAAAACGGCAAGCTCGTCCTGTATGACACACTTTTTGAAGACACAGATATAGAAACCTTAAGCCAGGCAGTGGAAAGAAACCACCCAGCACCGCTTCAGGCTGTATATGATGCAAAGTATCAAAAACAACAGCATGACGAGATGCAAGAAAATGATATTGAGGAGCTTCTCTGCCGTCCCGTTGTTGATCTCTACATCAAGGAGCAGGCTATTGAATGGTTCCAAAGTCGTCAAAAGATAGATGAATGCAACGCATCAGAAGCTGCTGCAGCAAAAATTATCGCCGACTACGCCTTCCACATGGTCGAGAAAGATCCCGAACGCACTGACTTTACCCTGGTGTCACGCCAGAGCCAGGTCAGGATTTTAGTCTACAAACTGTCATAAATGCGTTGCACCAAAAAATTCGCTGCAGCTGGGGTGAGGTGCACAGTATCAAACGTGGTCAACTCACTGCCACCAATGAGCGTCTGACAGCCAGTTTTGTCACACAAAATATCTAAGGGCGACGCATAATGAATACTCGCTCTAGCTGCTATATCACGTAGCTGCTTATCAATAGCTTCATTTCCCGCCCAAAGACCGAACTTCATTTTCTCAGGTACGCGGTGAAACGGGTCTTGCTTGAAAAATGCAACCAAACTCTGCGCGAGTTTTTTCGGCCAACGAGGAACAGGCCCCACAAGAACTATTTTCTTGATACCTAATTTTTTCAGACTCACAATTGTTTCCTCAAGTCCAGGCGCAAAATTTTTATAAAAAACCCATTGTGCATGAATAATAAGCATGTCTGGCATCAACGCTGTGATGTGCCTGGATACAATCTCATTGATTGTATCGCAGCGTCGTCCATCACGACGCTTACCATCCAAGATAGGCGAGCAGGTAGACGCCGTCAGCTGAATAAATCTCAATGACTTTTTTTTCTGCAATTCCACAAAACCAGGAGACAATGCAGCTGCGTGAGAATCTCCCCAGAGAAAGATCATAGGCCGCCCTTGATGACCAAAATCGAAACAATCACCATCGAATACCACAGCATCTTCTTCTTCCAAAAAACAGTGATGCCGTCTCCACCTAGGGCCAATGTGTTTCTCAAAAAAATTCACTGCCGGAATAATATGCTGAATGATGTGAGGAAACCGAGAAGGCAATCCTCCGTATAAAAAAGTACCGAACCCCGCGGCACCAAGACATGCCATACCAATGACCAGAGTCCCCACTTTGACGCTATCATTTTTGTACCGCCGAAGTGGCTTTTCGACAAAACGATAGGTCAGCCACGCAAGAACAAAGCTCACAAGAACCAGCACAACTTTGACCTCACGGTTCACCAATCCCATGCTTCGCGCAATAACAAGAAGAGGCCAGTGCCAAAGATAGAGGGGGTAACTGATCAGCCCCACCCAAATCATCAAGGGGTGCGCAAGGATCACACGGTTAAATCCACTTTCTAAACCCGCAGATAAAAGAAGAAAAGCTCCTAGAGTCGGAAGAAGCGCAAGAAAACCAGGAAAAACCATAGCTTTCGTCAGCCCAAAGGCCGCACCACCAATCAGGACCATACCAATGACTGATTTTGTCAGAGGCACCCAGCGCCTTTGACAAATCTCTCCGGGGTTCAAAAAAGTAGATTGTGCAAGCGCGCACCCAACCAAGATTTCCCAAAACCTTGTGACCGGAGAATAAAAAGTTGCTACAGTATGGACGCGCACGCCGTGTATATTTAAATGGCTCTTCGGGCTTTTCTGTGCATAACCTCTAAGGCATCATTTCCATTTTTCCGCAATAAAAAAGAATAGCTATCCGATAATTTTCAAAATTCCTAAATCCTCTTGCATTGGCTTTGAGAATCTGGATTTTCGAAT
>CAIUGE010000076.1 GCA_903898645.1 Oligoflexia bacterium
CAGATCGATGGTCAACGCAAACTCGCAACTGGAAGTACATTGACTGCGTTGTGCTCAGTCCAGACAAGAAGGAGGAAGCTAATGGGCTAAAAAAGAAGGCGGCTTAAAACTAGAGGCGACATCTATCTTGACATCCTCCGAAGTGAGTGGTTCTGCAGGAGCCTCTACGTATAATGGCACTGCAGGTTCTGCGCTCCAAGGTGGGTATGGCGGTGGTGGTGCGGGTGGCTCAATACTCGCCTATCCACCTTTCATTTTTGGTAACGCAGGGTTATCTCCAATAAATGGTGGTTGGGCTGGATCTGGTGGAGGGGGGGGGTATTATGGCGGCGGTGGTGGCTCAACAGTTGGTGTGTCCAATAGTGCTGGCGGGGGTGGGTCTTCCTATTATAATTCGGCTTTCTGTACAGGTGGGACTTATTACAATGGTACAACTGGTACCATTACTGCGCCAAATACAGGGTCAAGTGTCTATGTCTCGGGCGTTGCAGTAGGCGGGACGGGTCAGCCAGGCAGTGGTGGGAATGGGCTTGTTGTCTTAACAACGAGTCTTTATACGATGACATTCTCAAGTACTGGAGGGTACCAGTATTACACGATTCAATGATGGTCATCTTTTTTAAGGTCGAGTCTTGATAAAAAAGCATTTTTCATTTGAAGGGTTATATTAAAATGCAAATCCAAAATCAAATGCTGGATTAATGAGCACTTTGGGGCCAATGATTGCGTCAACCGCTATGCGGAAGAGGAACCCAGAATTCGTCCGTGTTTCATACCCAAGACCTAGGAACACGGGGAACCCGCTGCTTGTCATAACGCCACCTGTTGCGTTATTTGGGATGGATGTTACCCAGTTAACGCCTGCCGTCACAAAGGGTCTATTTACTTCGCCTGAGAAAAAATAGTAGGCACTGAAAGGAACGACGATGATCTGGTAATTTGTATTTTGGAGCCAGGTAGATAAATCCCAACTTGAGATACCTAGGCCGAGTGTGAGCTGATTTGTTAGGGCACGTTCAAAATTAAAGCTATAAAAAAGCGTCTTTCCGAATATTTCAAATGACATGCTGTTCGGTCTTGAAGAGACAGCGAGATCTCGAGTCGGAGTGTATAATTTTGCATCAATAAATGGGCTTTTTTCAGGAACAGCAATCCAGCCTTCGAGGCATACTTTTGTATGGGGGTAGTATGCTGATGCCGAGTTGCAGTAGTAAGCTATGCCGCCGAGCGGTACGTCAGTCTTCGTTTCAGGTGGTAGAGCATGTGTTTCAATTGGTTGCGTAGTTGGTTCAGCTGGCTTGATGAGTTCCTTTTTCTCTTCTTTAACATCAGTGCTTTTTGTAGCATCGGGCGTTTCTGCTTCTGTGGCAAAAGCTGCGAAGGAACACATTAAAATACAAGCTATCTTGAACGTCATAGAAATACTCCCTCTTTAGTGATAAATCACTTATGCCATTCTGTAAAGAATTTTATATATTTACGATTATTTGTGGTATCATGAGGAGGGTTTTCTTTTTAAGATAGGTGGGATCAATGATTCTTCTTTTTTTAGTTTCAGGACTGCATGCGGATATGACAAGGACCCTGAGGGAGGCCTTTGATGCAGCCCTGGAGCGTTCGGCGGCTGTGCAGACTGAAAATATACTGGTGCAAAAAGAGCTACTCGAGCAAGCAAATGAAGCAGAGCGTCAGTCGGTGGCTGCTCTGTTGCCAAGCATTACCGCTTCTGGTGTCTTTCTGACTCAGCCTGCTCCAAGTAGTACATTAGGGAGCTCTGTGTACCCGCGAAACCAAAATACCATTAAGATTACAGGAAGCCAGCCTCTTTTTCGTGGACTTCGAGAGTTTGCTGCGTTGCGACAAAAAAAGCTGATGACTGATGTGCAAAAGCAGACATTTGTTACTGCAGCAAGGCAGCTTTATTATGATGTGGCGACAGCTTTTTATAATGTCTTAGGGAACCAGTCGGACGTTATGAATTATCGGCTTGAGATTCAGGAGAGCAAAGAGAGGCTTAAAGAGTTAGAACGCTTTTTTGCTATAGGTCGTGCGCAGGAGACAGATGTTTTGACATATGAGTCAACCATTGCATCGACTGAGGTGCTACTTGCTGCGTCAGAAGCGCAGTTGGAAGTGGCACGTGAAGTGCTGTATGCCTTTACTGGATGGGCTGTGCAAACTATCCATGAGCCCGAGTTTGAATTGCGTCTTAAGGAGCGCGCTTACTATCTTGGGCGTGTGAATGATCGGGACGACGTTCAGGTAGCAACATCAAACTATAAGTCTAATTTGGAAAATAGACCTATTGCATGGGGACAGCATCTGCCATCAGTTGATCTTGTTGGAAATTTTTATGCACTTCGTCCTGGGACACTCCATGACGTACACTGGGACGCCTCTGTCCAGGTGACGATGCCTCTCTATCAGGGAGGTAGTATTGATTCTCAGGTCAGGCAGGCTGAATCACAAGGGCGTGTGTATAGTCTGCTTCTCAATCAAGCGCGGACAACGGCAGAACAAGAGATCGCAACTTTTTTTGATATAGCTACAGGTGATATGAACCAGTTAACAAAACTGGCAGGGCTGACAATTATTGCGCGAAAAAATTATGATACTGAAGCACGGTATTTTCGTCATGGCCTTGTGACAAATCTTGATGTACTGCAGGCACGTACGACCTTTACTGATGCACGTCGTCAGTGGGATCGTATGAAGACAACGGCGTTTTTAGATCACGCCAAGCTTGAGGCAGCAGTTGGCGATAGGCCAGAATTGTTGGCTATTATGCAGAAGTTCGGTGATCTATGAGTATTGCCTCAGTTGCGATTAACCGGCCTGTTTTCGCCTGGATGCTGATGGCCTCCTGTATTTTGTTTGGTGCTATCAGTTTTACCAGAATGGGCATGAGCAATATGCCTGATGTTGATTTTCCTGTGGTGAATGTTGCGCTGCGTCTCGATAATGCATCTCCAGAGATGATGGAGGTTGCTGTTGTCGATATCATCGAGGATGCCCTTATGGGTATCTCGGGGCTTGAAAAAGTCAGCTCGAGCGTGAGTCAGGGCATTGCAAATATCACATGTGAGTTTGCTATGAAGCACAGTATTCATGTTGCCTTGCAAGAAGTGCATGACCGGATTGACCAGGTGAATAATAAGTTGCCGACAGCGCTTTTTCCGCCTGTTATTACTAAGACGAACCCTGAGGATGTGCCACTCCTTTGGGTGATGCTCACTGCAGATGAGCACGTATCTGTGGTTAAGCAGATGATGACAGCAAAAAACGTCATTAAAGACCAGCTTTCTACCATTGAGGGTGTAGGGAGTGTCATGTTTGCAGGTTTTATCGAGCCTAATTTGCGCGTCTGGATGGATCGCAAGAAGCTCTATGGGTATGATTTGACATCAACTGATATTTTCTCGGCTATTCAAAACGAGCAAATTGAGCAACCTGCTGGTCGTCTTGAGACTTCTCAAACAGAAACGAATATTCGTGTTTTCGGTGAAGCCAGTACCCCTCGAGATTTTGGAAAGATTCGGCTGAATACGCGACGAGGATCTCCTAATTACCATCCGCTTGAGTTGAAGGATATTGCAAGGATTGAAGAAGGTGTCGCGGATGTGCGTCAGATATCGCGTTATGATGGGAAGCCTGTAGTTGGTCTTGGGATCGTGAAGCAGCATGGTGCAAATGCTGTTGAAGTTGGTGCTCGTATCCATGAACGTGTTGAAAAAATGAAAAAAACGATGCTTCCTGGATTTTCGATTGCAGTTGAACTTGATAGCACAAAGTACATCCATGAATCAGTGCGAGAGCTCACAATGACGCTTATTTATTCTGCCATTTTGACGTCAATTGTGTGCTTTTTGTTTCTTGGGTCCTTGTCATCAACAATTAATGTTTTAGTTGCAATCCCGACTTCCATTGTAGGTGCCTTTACGGCTATGTATTTTTTCGGTTTCACACTCAATACATTTACTCTTTTGGGTTTGAGTCTTGCTATTGGTATTGTGGTCGATGATGCCATTATGATGCTAGAGAATATTGTGAGGCATTATGAAATGGGAAAAAAAAGAAGAGATGCTGCCTTAGATGGTGCAAATGAAATCACTTTTGCTGCATTTGCAACAACGCTTGCTATTGGTGCTATCTTTATACCTGTTATTTTCATGCAAGGCGTCGTTGGAAAATTCTTCTACCAGTATGGCGTGACGGTGACTGTTGCTGTTTTTCTGTCGCTTCTTGAAGCTGTGACTCTGACGCCTATGCGGTGTGCCGAGTTTTTAAGTACTGCAGAGGATACTGGTAAGTCTTTTGTTTTGGTATGCTATAGGGCAACAAATAGGTTTATGGATTTTTTAGAGACAAAATACAGAAAGACTCTGGACTACTGTCTGGGGCACGCCTCTATGAGGCAGCTGCTTGTCTATGGTTCTATTCTTTTTTTTGTGGCCTCTTTGTTTTTAGTTCGGACGCTGAGGCAAGAGTTGATTCCGCCCCAGGATCAGTCACTTTTCCTTGTTTCAATTCGCCTTCCTGTAGAAAGTGCTATCCAGGTAACGGATGCAGTGTATAAAAAAGCGGAGCAGTATTTGGCGGCTCAAAAAGAGGTTAAGCATGTTTATGCTACCGTAGGGAACTTCGAAAATAATAATGTCGTAAATAATGGGGTCATTTATGTTGCCATGACAGAGCCGGCAAATCGAAGTATGTCGCAGCAGGATTTTATGCGTCATATTAAAGAAGAGCTTACAGTGCGTATACCGACAGGTTCGGTTATGACAAAAGATCTGTCGATTGCAGGACTTAGTGCTTCGCGTGGTTACCCGGTAGAATTTTATATTGATGGGCCAGACTTTAATAAAGTGAAGATTTATGCAGATATTATTTCAAAAAAGGCAATTGAAACTCATGTGGTTGAAGATCTTGCAAGTGATTTTCAGGATCATATGCGGGAGATCCATGTCTATCCTGATCGCAAAAAAGCCTCTTATCATGGAGTTGCGGTCAGTACTATTGGGCAGGAAATGAACTATCTTATTGGGGGTCAAATTTTTAACTCTAATACCCAGTACCCGACGAATGGGCATCGCTATGATATTCGTTTGCGTGCCGAGCCTCAGCAAACACAAAGTGTCTTTGATGTTGGGTCGCTTCTTTTATATAATGACAGGGGTGTAGGGGGAGGTCTTTTAGCTTTGTCTCATCTAGCGCGTATTGAAGAATCCTATGCGCCACAACTTATTTCACGTGTTAATAGAAGGCGAGCCATCGGCTTTTATGGGAATCTTACCAAGGGTTCGTCGCAGTATGATGCACTTCGGGCAATTGAGAAAATTGGGAAGCAGGAGCTGCAGCATGATCCTTCCTATCAGCTCAAAATGTCTGGTAGTGCGCTTGCTTTTTCTGATGCCTTTACGGGTCTTTTTTCCGCTCTTATTTTAGGCGTTGTGATTGCCTATATGATCCTGGCGTCTCAGTTTAATAGTTTCATTCATCCTATTATTGTCCTTGTTGCTCTGCCGTTCAGTGTGTCAGGCGCTTTTTTAGCTCTTTTTTTGACCAACCAGTCTCTTAGTCTTTTTAGTATGATTGGGCTTATCTTGTTGATGGGGATTGTAAAAAAGAATTCAATTCTTCTTGTTGATTTTACAAATCAAAAAAGGAGAGAAGGAAAATCTTTACAAGAAGCACTCATCTTGGCCTGCCCCGTAAGACTTCGACCTATTCTTATGACATCACTTGCAACTGTTGTCGGTGCGTTGCCTGAGGCACTTAATTTTGGATCAGGTGCTGAGACGCGTGTCCCTATGGCGATAGCTGTGATTGGAGGTGTTTCGCTTTCGACATTCTTGACGCTTTTTGTTGTTCCGTGTCTCTATATGATGCTCTCCAGATTTGAGTCTCGGGATGAGATGTTATGTTAGCTCGTATTTCTATTGAGCGTCCTGTTTTTGCTTGGATGCTTATGGCAGCCATGATTATCTTTGGCGCTATTGCCTTTTCTAAGTTAGGCATTAGTCAGTTGCCAGATGCAGATTTTCCTGTTGTGAGTGTTTCTTTGTCGCTGAATGGCGCTGCGCCTGAAGTCATGGAAGCGCAGGTGCTTGACCCTATTGAAGATGCGATTATGCAGATGGATGGTATTCGTGCAGTCACGTCAACGGCTCAGCAGTCATCAGCGTCAATCAGTATTGAGTTTGAATTTGGTAACGATATCAATAATGCTCTTGAAGAAGTAAAAAATCATGTGAACCAAGTTTGGAACATGCTTCCGTCGTCTCTTTCCCCTCCTGTCTATAGAAAAATCAATCCTGAAGACCAACCAATCATGTGGCTTGGGCTCAGTGCGCGTGATCCAAGTGCTACAACAATTGACATGATGATCTATGCGAAAAATACTCTCACTGACCAGTTTGGTATGGTCGATGGGGTTGGGAACGTTGTGTGCGGTGGTTATGTGGAACCTACACTCCGTGTTTGGTTGGATGCAAAAAAAATGGGTACCTATGATGTGACAGCACAAGATGTGCTGAATGTGATTAAAACAGAACAAGTTGAATATCCTGCAGGTCAGATCTCAGATGGAAAAGTTGATCGCAATATCCGTGTTCTTGGCGAAACACGATCGGTGAAGGATTTTGGAGACATTCGTATTTTGTCACGGGGTTCTGCGGGCACGAATTATCGACCAATAAAGCTTTCACAGGTAGCGCGTATTGAAGAAGGTACAGCTGATGTTCGCCGCATTATGCGTATGAATGGAAGGCCTGGCGTTGGCATTGGTATTATCAAGCAGCATGGCTCAAATGCAGTTGAGGTCTCGGCGCTTGTGCTGAAAAAACTTCAGGAAGTAGCTCTTAATGTGCCAAAGAATATGCAACTTAATGTCCGAACTGATAATACAAGGTTCATTCGGCAGTCCGTCAATCAGCTGATTTTTACTCTTGGTCTTTCTGCGCTTTTTACATCGCTTGTCTGTTATTTTTTTCTAGGATCTATTTCGTCGACAATTAATGTTCTTATGGCGATTCCGACATCGATTATCGGTACTTTTACTGTGCTTTATTTTTTTGGGTTTACTCTTAATACTTTTACGCTCCTAGGTTTAAGTCTTGCAATTGGTATTGTTGTCGATGATGCCATTATGATGCTCGAAAATATTGTCAGGCACCGGGAGATGGGGAAATCGAAGAGAAAGGCTGCCTTAGAAGGGGCGCAAGAGATTACCTTTGCTGCATTGGCGGCAACCATTGCTGTGGTTGCCATCTTTGCGCCTGTCATTTTTATGAAGGGGATTATTGGGAGGTACTTTTTTCAATACGGCATTACAGTCGCAAGTGCTGTTTTGCTCTCGCTCCTCGAGGCGCTTACTTTGACACCGATGCGATGTTCACGGTATTTGTCTACAAATACGAAAGAGTCCGGTTTCTTTCATGTATTGCAAGAGCTTTACCGCCGCGTGCTGGTGTTTCTTTTGCAACACCGATGGAAGACGATTTTATTAGCTATTGTTTTTTTTGGCACAAGTCTTTGTATTGCAAAAAAAGTTCCCTCAGAGATGATGCCAGCTCAGGATCAGTCCATGTTTATGTTGCGTTTCAAATTGCCCGTTGGAACGGCAATTGATGTCACAGGTGAGAAAATGCTGATTGTTGAGGAGTATATTAAGAAAATGCCTGGATTTGAAGGGATGCTGAGCGTGATTGGTGGTTTTGGTGGTGATGCCGTGAACCAGTCGATGGCTTATGTGACGCTTGTTCCTCGTAGTAAGCGAGTGCTTTCGCAGGCAGATATTATTAAAAAAGTGCGGCAGGATTTGAAAAAGATGCTTCCTGATATGGAAAGCGTTGTGCAAGATCTGTCAACGCGTGGCTTTTCAGCAAGCCGAGGATTTCCTGTTGAATTGACTATCCAGGGTCCTGATTGGCAGGAGCTTACCAAGGTGTCAGACGTCATTATGGATGCTATGAGGGCCTCCAAAATGATCGTTGACGTGAATGCTGATATCCAAAAAGGCATGGCAGAAGTCAGGCTACATCCAAACAGACAAAAGATGGCGGACTATGCAGTTGCATCAAGTGCCGTGACGAGTGCGCTGAATATCCTTATGGGCGGCCAGATCTTGAATAGAGAAAGTGAGTATCCAAAAGATAATGATCGTTATGCAATAGAGGTGCGTTTTGAGAAAAAATATCGTCTTACGTCTGCTGACCTGAGGCATGTCTATGTGCGCAATAATCGTGGTCAGCGTGTCAAGCTCCTCGATGTTGTTGATGTGCATGAGGATAAGGGGCTTCTTTTAATCTCGCGATTCAATCGTATGCGATCCATTACGATTTATGGCAATCCTGCGCCCCAAGTGGCGCAAAAAGATGCACTTTTGAAAGCACAAGGCATAGCAGAAAAACTCTTACCTCCTGGTACCAGTATCCTGACAACGGGGAGTTCGCAAAGCTATATGGAATCTTTTCGGAGTCTTATGTTTGCTCTGGTGCTGGGAGTCCTTGTGTCGTACATGGTTCTTGCATCACAGTTCAATAGTTTCTTGCACCCATTGGTTGTACTTTTGGCGCTTCCCTTTAGCTTGTCCGGGGCCTTCCTTGCTCTCTACCTTGGGCATCAGAGCTTGAATATGTTCAGTATGATTGGATTTATTCTTCTTATGGGTATTGTTAAAAAGAACTCCATTCTTCTGGTTGATTTCACGAATCAGTGTCGTAGTGAAGGCATGGGTCTGCATGCAGCTCTCATTCGGGCCTGTCCTGTCAGGCTTCGTCCGATTCTTATGACGTCTATCGCGACTGTTGTTGGAGCTTTGCCTGAGGCGCTTTCTATCGGGCCAGGTTCCGAAACGACAATCCCTATGGCCATCGCCATCATTGGGGGAGTGATAGCGTCAACGTTTTTAACGTTGCTCGTTGTGCCCTGTGCGTATAGCCTTTTGTCATATTTTGAGAGTCCGGCTCGTGAGGGTTGATCAGTAGTTCATTTGGAATGTTTATTGCCGAAACATTCTGTTCACTATTGATAGGCCTAGTTCGATGCTTGCGAGTTTTCTTGTAAAATCTGACTCTATAAAGAGATCGTGGAGTGCCATGGCAGGTGTGTTGTCAATTATATCTTGTGCCTCTCTGCTAAGGGTTGCAGTGCTTGTGCTCCAGAGTATATGTGCTGTTCCGAACATGATTTGGTCCTGGAGTTGAATAAGGGCTCTTAAGTTTTCCGAATGTGCCATAACTTTTTTGTTGGCTCTTTGTTGTATTGCTTGTTGATTTTTTGCCAGGATCATGCTTGCTCTGCAGTAAAAACCGCATCCTATTTCTTCAGGAGTATAAGGCGTGTTGATCCGATTCGTTGCGGCGTCTATGAGTTTATTTGCCAGAAGGAGGCGTCTATGGAGATGGAGAGGTTCTATTTGAGTGTTCACTGCTGCTAGCAGTGTTCGGTTTGTTGCTTGTACGTAGGCACGATCATCAGGAGTTGTGTGTTCTGTCCATAATATGTACGCTAGTGTATGCGCTATCGCGGCTTCAGATCGAATATAATTTTTTAGGTCTTCGTAGGGTATAAGTGCTACTGTCTGATGAGCTTCTTGGGAAAGGCTGAGATCTTGGTTTGAGGCGATAGCGACTGCTTGCTCGTAGAGCGTTGGTGCGCACCATGCGCTTGTACTGGCCAACAGTATATATAAAATTTTCATGATACCCGCATTCTTACAAACGACTCATACTGTCAAGCCCGGATGTAACTGGTCAGCCTAAGAAAATTTATTTTTTTGACACACATTTTGTAATATTTTTGCATGAACTGTGCACCGCAAGACTATGTAGCGCGACATGTCAAGTGCATAAATCAAGTCACGTACGCCAAACGGCATATAAAGAGCGTGTGGCGTGGAAAAGTTACCGCCTCAAATGTAGCGGCAGGGGTGAAGGCGCTGCTACAGTGCTCTATTGAAGCTGACGTGAGGCAGTAGGCCGAGCAAACGTTGCGAAGAAGACCGGCTTCGATTGATTCTGCTTCTAAGTGGGTACTTATAGTAGTCAAGGCTCGAAAAAATCCCGAGATGAAGTTCATGCGCCTGTGCATCACTTGGCCTTTGATTCGGTCAGGGAGTGTCTACAAATGATGCCAAAAGGTACTGTCCAGGGGGGGGATGAAATGACGGTAGCAGTAGTACTAGCGAATTTAAGCTGGATACTGAATCCACTATTGACGGACATCTGTCAGGACAGAGCATGTCCCATTTTTAGTTGATGCTAAGTTTTATAGTAGCTCCCACATCCATATTCATGCGGCCAAAGAGACCCATTCCTGATTCTGTCTTTCTCTCTCCAGCTCGATATTTTCGATCACCTCTTTGATTTGTCGGAA
>CAIUGE010000077.1 GCA_903898645.1 Oligoflexia bacterium
ATTATTCATCCTAATTTTCAATGATCTCAACAACGCAAAACTAACCAAGCCCCGAAGGCTTCGTCTACCGTCTTGCATCGTTTGCTTGAATAGAGAAGTACAACCTCCGTCAAAACTTTGCAAGCCTTTTTTTAAAAAAAAGAAAGAATCACAATATAGACACCTACGATGGAACATGTTTCCCTAATAAGGGAGCTCTTCATGAAAAACGAACTAAAAAACTTCATAATACCTATGATTCTCTGTTCCTGCTCGGCGTACACGAAACCATACATAGAACAACAGTGGATAAAAGATGGTATCACCTCCCTAGAATCCATTGAGGCAGGAGGCATCCAACATGCAGTCCTTATTCGTGGCACTAACAAGACTAACCCCCTATTAATCTACCTTCACGGATTTGCAGTACCGATGATGCCCTTTGCGCATCTATCCTACGCCAGCCCGTCAGATCTCCTGGAACAACGATTTGTAGTAGTCAACTATGACCAACGTGGCGCCGGCAAGACAGCACGACTTTCCGATAGAGGCCCCTTTACAGTGGACCAGTACGTGAAAGACGCCGAGGAGCTCATCGAAACACTTATGAGAAGATTTGATCAAAAAAAGGTCTTTTTGGCTGGCATTTCATGGGGCAGCATACTTGGCATGCGACTCATTCAAAAACACCCCAACTGGTTTTATGCCTATATTGCAGAAGGTCAAGCCGTACACATTCCTTCAACGTACAAAGAGGTGCGCCGATTTATTGTGTCAGAAGCCACCATAGAACAAAACACCAAGGCCCTAACAGAACTGCATTCTGTTGCCGACCCCGATCCAAGCCAAACAGCCAAAGAAGCAATCAGATCAACGCAGACCTTAGCGCAATGGGCAGACTACTATACGCAAAAAAAATACCACTCACTGGATCTAGAAAAACTGTTCATAAGCTCGACCTTCAACGCACCGGAGTATAGTTTTTTTGACTTCATTGCCACATTGAGATCAACAAACTCCTTCACGAACCACAATACACTCCCAATGCTCGCTATTGACCTCCGCAAAGAGGTCACCACTGTAAGCGTTCCCGTCTATATGATCACCGGGGAGTACGATATAATGAGAATTATGGGCAAAAAGTACTTTGACCAGCTCAAGGCTCCAAAAAAAGAATGGCTTGAACTCCAACATGCTGGGCACGCTGTCTCTGCTGATCAGCCATCATCAGTGCAAGCAATCTATATCGACAAACTTTTAAGAGAAATCTAGGAACCTCTACTCACACCCATCATTCAAGTGATTGCATCTCTCTCAGAAGCTCACGTGCCGTTGGCCGATCCTCAACTGATACGGTCAATGCTCGTGCGATTGTCCGATAAATACATGGACCGTAAGAGCAGGTTTTTTCAGCATATGCATGGAGACGAGCGTAAAGCTCATGTGCCTTACGCTGCAAGCAAGGAGCTCGACCAGCACCTTGACCGCACGCGTTATACAGATACAAGAACTTATCTGGAAACTCCTTAAGAGGAAAAAATGTATGAAAAGCAGCAATACCGAAGGCATAAATATCACGTTTTTGGAGCAATGCGGCCACTTCCATCTGCCGGTAACCGCTGAGAGGCACATCAGCTTGCATCTGCAGTACCTCAGGAGCCTCATACCCAGACGTACCTACAGAGACAAGAGCATCTCTCACCGAGTCAAAAGATAAGCCAAAGTCAGTTAAAGCAATCTCGAGCTCTCCTCCACTCCAACGATAGAGGATATTACTCTCTTTGACATCCCCATGTACCACCTGAAGCTCATGCATATTTACCAAAACAGCACTTATAATCCGAAAAATTTTAAGAGCCGTAGGTGCATCCTTCAGAAGAGATGTATTGTAAATATCGCCATCATATCTCTCTTGAAAAAGAAGCTCCTCAACCCCACCAAAAAAATCACGGCAAACATGGATCTTCACAGTACCAAGCGGATTTTGACGCGATACAGGATAGATTCTTGATATTTTCATACGCTCTTCAAGCTTCCAAGAGATCTGTCTCTCGTGCTCAAGCCCATCACCACGCAACACCACAGCTGGCAAGAACTGCTTATCACGCACCTCAAAAGCGCTTAGAATCTCTTTTTGCCCGCCTTTTTTGATGAGCTGAGGCCGGAATACCAAAAACCTCCGCCTCTCAACCTCACACAGAGAAGCACTCTGATCCCCCTGCTCATTGCCAATTTTTTGAAGCATCAAATAATTACGAAGAGAACGCGTTGTCTCGATCGCTCGTGACAAGTCCGCCATAAGGCGTGGCTCTAACTCAGAAAAAGCGTCCTGGAACGTCATGCCCCAGGACGACACAGCAAAGAAAAAAAGACTACCAACCACCATTGCTCACATACCGCTCAAGAGCCGCAAACCCACGCACTGCATCGATACTCCCACTATGAGAGGCTGCAATAACGCGCACTTCCCCCATGCGCGGCCTAATATGATCCAAAAAAATACCCATAGACGCACGAGCCTCGCGCATATCAGTCGAAAAAAGCCAGACAGGAGGGCGCACACGTCCACCCCACCCGATGCCAATAGTATCGCCCATGAGCAGAACACCCTGTGCAAGATAAACCGCACTTCCAGGCGTATGCCCAGGCAAACTGTATGCCGTAATACTCAAGTCCTCAATCTGAACAGTCTGCTGATCTTCAAGCGGAAATGTGACGTGAACCAAAGGCGTATGCGCCTGTCCAACAATTTGACGCAACGGATTGCGATCCTCAGATTTTTTCTCCAAGAGAGAAACTTCCTGCCGAAGCGCAAAAACACTCACCCCAGGAAATGCCTCAATTCCCCCTATATGGTCTGTATGGGCATGCGTCAAAAAGATAGCCTGCACATCGCTTGCCCGTAAGCCTCTTTTCTCCAAGTAGTCTAGAATAGGTCGCCCTGTCGGATCAAGACCCACATCGACAAGCACGCACTTGCCAGTTTTCAGCATAAAAACATATGTTGTTGCTATACCATCCGCAATCTGATCAATGCCAAGACTGGGCCCCTGACGCGGGAACTGAGATAATCCAAAGGTGTACCCCAAAAAACCAATAGCACCGAGCAAAAGCCACCCAAAAGTTTTGAATAAAAAACGCATACCACCCCCTTTTTAAGGTCATAACACGACACACAAGGGAGCGTAAAAAAAATCCACGCATGCTGCACAATGTCGCTCGCGTGCCACACAAAAAGCATTACCCTTCACCCCAGAACACCTCATGGTTGAGCACATTGCCCCACAGCAAAGCTGCAATATGAAGTGTGAGACTTCAGCTAAGATCTTCTTAGCCTTTGGCCGAGGACTTTTCCGACTTCCATCCCGAATCATGTAAGATATGACGGGGCCTTGCAAATAAGCTTCTTCCAGTTAAGTGCAGGGCATATCTTGAACTATCTCACTTTTGTACCAAATGCATCCGACATCCTTATCAATGTTCGTTTTCAAGACAACAGCACACTTCTCTTCAAGGTCACCAACCCATCTCCTGCCTTTCGTGCAAAAATTGATCGCATCAGCGCAATTGACGACATCACCGCACAATGGAGTGCGTTCTTTCTAAAATTTGGCACTATGTATGCTCAATGGCGCCCAAGCCACTTCTCAATTCTGAGTGAACCTTAGAACGAATGCCCATAGGACAGCATCATAAAGAGCAGACCCCCTCCAGAAGTCGCACTCATAGCGTTATTGTTAGGAGCATACACAGTTCCTAGCCTGACGATGTCTTCACCATAAATTCGTCTACCAATTTCAAAAATAGGGAGTGGCATAAGAGAAAAGCTTCTTTCTCCCGTCCACCAGTCTGCCCCATTCATGACCCCTAACGCCACAGTAGCACCAATGACATAGTCGTCTGCAAAAACGTAAGCATACCGCACGCCCGCCACCCCATAATAGATGGAAGTGACTTTACAATCTGCGAAAAACCCGACCTTCACAACAGGAGAAAGTCCGCTGAGCATGTCCCATTTTTAGTTGATGCTAAGTTTTATAGTAGCTCCCACATCCATATTCATGCGGCCAAAGAGACCCATTCCTGATTCTGTCTTTCTCTCTCCAGCTCGATATTTTCGATCACCTCTTTGATTTGTCGGAA
>CAIUGE010000078.1 GCA_903898645.1 Oligoflexia bacterium
AGATGTTGAGGAGGGTTGTTTGATGGGAGCAGTGTGAGTCGAGAGGTTCAAGCACTGTTCTGAGAGAGGCCAGGGGTGAAATTCTTCTGGCCCACTCACCGTTTGATAGTGACCGAATTTCAGGCTGAGATTTTGGAGAATAAGAAGGGGGACCAGTTCGTAGCGGCCTTTCCGGCGGGCGTCACTGAGACTGCCCAATATGGCACCAGCGTCAAGGCTCGCTCAGTCTATTTGTCTCAGTTTCAGCTGATAGCACTTGCTTGGAATGTCTATTTCTCAAGGTTCAGTGGTGAACTTCAATGCGCTTGTTATAGCGAACTCGATTGGTTCGAGGAGTGGGCAAAGGACCGATTGATCAAATCTGGTTTACTCAGCGCCGATGAGACTGGCGTTAATATTGATGGAACACTCCATTGTCTTTCCAGCGATACTGTCACCCATGTTTCATGTCGATAAGAAGCGAGGAACGAAGGCCATGAATAACATGGGGCGTCCTGGCGAACTTTCAAGGGATCTTGGTGCATGATCACTGGAAGGCCTATTTTAAATACGGGAGCTCGCGCGAGCCTATGGACAAGACGGAAAAATATGGGCCAAGAAACTGGCTACATGACTGGAGGCGATCAACAGCGCCGTACTCGCTGGGGGCAGTTTACCTCCCACTTGCAGCTCAGCGCTTTTGTGAGCAGTATCGTCAGCTTATTCGACGGGCAGAACAAAAATGCCCGGATTCAGGAAAGCGAGCGCAGTCCAAGTCTCGAAATCTTCTTATTCGGTTCAGAGATTTTGAAAAAGAAGTCCTGCTTTTTATGGAAGATGCGACCGTCCCTTTTACTAATAATCAAGGCGAGCTCGATCTCTGGATGACTAAAGTTCAACAGAAAATTTCTGGTTGTTTCCGCTCTCTAGATGGGGCAAAGCGCTTTGCGCGTCTTAGAAGCTACATTCTCACCTGCCAGAAAAATAGGATTGATGCCTCTAGTGCGTTGCAGATGTTATTCGAAGAAAAAAGACCTTCATTCGTATCGAACTGATTGCATTGAGGTTTTTTAGGCTGACCAGTTACGTTCATTTGAAGCATGTGAAAATAAGTGGCAGAATCTTTGGGGTGATTTTCAGCTTTATCAATTAGAGGATACTTCTACTGGAATAAAATAACTCATGAGTTGTAAGAATGCAGACGGAGTGTAAACGAGAACATTCCGAGGATGTGCTGAAGAATTGGAAAAATCATGATCGTATACACCTCAGGTATGAAACAGTATTGCACATCAACTTGATATGTAGGAAAATGCACTCAAAAAGTTGCTTGATATAGTTGTTGTTCTTCATGATCTTGGAAGGCCTCTGTTACATGATGTGCGGTATCAAGCTCCTGTGACTCTTGTGAGTTCTTTATTGACACAGTTGCAGTACGCGGACACGCAAAAAGAGTTCGTGCTTGCTGCAAAAGCATCCTGTAGAGATGGAGTATATTGGTGATCCAGGATTATTTACGAGATCAGGTGCGTTCTTTGGCTTTGCAGCTCCGTGTCAGGCTGGATGATTTGCTGCAGCTCATGCTGAGCTTCTATATGGCGGACGCTGCTGATTATCCGCATATTAAGGAGTCTGTTTTTACAGATGATCTTCAGTTCGGGAGTCCTTTTATTGAGGAGCTGTAAGAACAGTTCAGAACTCTGTCAGAAAAATGATACGGCGAGCTATATTGAAGAGTTTGACGAAGGCATATCTATGTGGGAGAAGGTGGGATGATTTTACTATTATGGCTGAATGCGTGGGCTTTTGAAATAAAACATCTTGATGGAACTAAGGGTCTTTTTCCGGATGAGCTTCCGGATCGCGCTTGGGTGATGTTTGGGTTTACACGTGGTTCACAAAAAGCATCGACTCAATGCAGTGAGAAGTTTAAGGATATCCTCGGAGGCTATTCGGGAATTGTGCTTGAGGGTGCGCCATTTTTTCTCAGGGGGATGATTCGGAGAAGTATTGGGGGTGATATTCCTAAGAAGAATTGGCCATCAGTTTTTATTTTTGAGCATGATGCGGATGCTCTGAAGAAGATGGTTGGATTTGATAAGAAACAAGAAGATGCGTCCTACGTGGGGTTTTTTGAGAACAAACAATGCGTTCGTTATGCTCTTTGTTATACCTTGGATGCCAAGCAGATCTGTGATTTTATGAAGGTGACTAAGTAAGGTAGATGACGTATCGGTGTGATTGAGCGGTGCCCTGCAAGATGATGCGCCAGTTGATTTTACAGCTGTCCAAGAAAGGCTGTTTTGCCGGTGGTGCATTGTTCGGAAATTATGTTGGCGGAGTAAGCTAAAAGAGCGAAAGCTGCGTATCTGTTGATAGGATGCATTTGCGCGGCTTTTTATCAAGCCTACCGAGGATCTGCCAGGCACGATTGATAACGGGTTTTGGGAGTCCTGCGAGGTCTGCAACTTGAATGCCGAAGCTTTGCAGCGCGGGGCCTGGTTCGAGCTTATAGGAGAATTTGAGTTTACCGTCAATATCCAGTGCATGCATGTGGACGTTGATGATGCCGGGCAGGGATGTGAGCTCATGGTAGTGGGTGGCAAAAAGGGTGCGGGCGCGAATATGGCTGACAAGCCATTCGAGCGATGCCCAGGCGACAGAAAGCCCATCGTAGGTACTGGTGCCACGGCCTATTTCATCGATGATAATGAGGGAGTGTTCATCTGCTTCATGGAGAATGCGAGCAAGTTCTGTCATCTCGACCATAAAAGTACTTTGGCCTCGCTCCAATGCATCCTGAGCACCTATACGAGTATGGAAAGAGGAGACAGCTCCAAAGTGGGCGGATCGAGCTGGTACAGGGCTGCCTATGTGACCTAAGAGCACAATCAGCCCTATTTGGCGCATAAAGGTGGATTTACCTCCCATATTGGGACCTGTGATTAAAAATGTCGTTGATGCACATTGGATGGAGTTAGGCGTAAAAGATTGTTGGGATTGTTCAACAAGTGGGTGTCTGCCTTGGTCAATAATAAGGTCAGTGCTGGTATCGATGGTCGGAAATACCCAGTTGCGTTCTAGCATGCGGGAAAGAGCACTGAGTGCATCTAGTTCACTGAGGGCATCTGCAAGTTGCATGAGGGGATTGATAGCGATTTTCATCAGGAGTTCTTCAAAAAGTACGTACTCCAGCTCTCGTTGGCGCGCCTCGGCTGTGAGGAGGATTCGCTCGAGTGCTTTGAGTTCTGGCGTTGTAAAACGCTCTCCATTGCTTAAGGTTTGTTTGCGTTCATAATGGGTTGGAATGTTTTTGAGCTGACTTTTAGTGATTTCAATATAGTAGCCATAAATGCGGTTTGAGCGCACTTTAAGTGTTGGGATACCTGTATTTTTGATTTCTTGCTCCTCGAGTTGGAGGAGTGCTTGGGTGTCTTGAGCTCTGAGAAGCTCACTCAGATCTGGGTGGGCGCTGCCCTGGAATATACCGCCGTCACGATGCGTGGTTGGTGCATCAGCTTTTTGATGCATGCGGATCCATGCGCCAACGTCTCGCAGCTGCTGGTAGGCATCACAGATGGTCTGTGAGAGTCGTTGAATAGCAGCACTTGACCCTGTGAGTTTGAGGGCTTCTATCTGGAGGAGGGATTGGCCGAGGGCATAGGTGTCTCGTGGTGTTGTGAGTTTCGCAGCGAGTTTTCCTGCAAGGCGTTCCAAGTCCATAATCCCTGTGCAGGTGACAGCTACGCAATCTTTGACCGCTTCTTGCTGTTCATGGATTTTTGCGCTCTGCCGGAAGGGGTGGTAGAGCCAGTATTTGAGCCGTCTTGCGCCAAGGGCTGTTTCTGTCTTATTGATAAGTTTAAAAAGGTGGGGGAGATCCAGATGCTCGATCGTTTCTTCCCTGAGATCGATTGTGGCAGAGCTTTTAAGCAGTGATGGCCGGTGGAGATGGGTGAGGCGGTCCAGTCTTTGGGTGCGCAGGACCATCAGGACAGCTGCAGCGGAGGCTATGATGCAGCCTGGTCTCGGGAAGAGAGCATCAAGGACACCGATGTCATAGTGTTCACAGAGGAGTTCTTGGGCCCTGTTTTTGGTAATGTAGTTGATGGGCAAGGTTTCATTCAAAATATTGGGCAGCTTGAGTGTGAAGCCGAGCGTTAAAACGTGTTTGATAGCGTATTGACGGATACGCTCGCAGAGCCTTTCTAGGCTCAGTCCGTGGTCGATGAGTAGTTCGCCAGTGCTTGTTTCCAAAAATGCTAAAGCGTGATGCTCACCTTCTTGAATGATTGCACCAAGGTAGGCTTGGTCGTGTTCATGATCGATCTGGATGCCTGGTGTGAGGATGCGCACAATTTCTCGTCGAACCAGGGCGCCTTTTTGGGGTAGTTCCATCTGCTCACAGATAGCAACTTTGCGCCCTGCAAAAAGAAGTTTTTGGATCTGCGCTTGGGCATGATTGTGCGGGATTCCTGCCATAGGTATAGTCTTGTCCCGGCTTGTAAGTGTAATGCCAAGGATTTGGGATGCGTCAATTGCATCTTGGTCAAAGAATTCGTAAAAATCCCCTAAACGAAAAAGGAGGATTGCATCTTTTGCCTGAGCTTTGAGCTCGAGATACTGTACGCGAAGAGGTGACATGGGCAAAACGGATACCTGATTTGGTCACAAATTACTACTTTTTCTTAGTCATCATTTCGTAGGACTTATGCATTTTCTCAAGTTCTTCCTGATGGACAAGTTCTCGGGATCGTTCACGTTCTTGGTACTGGGCTTCTACCTGTTTGAACTTTGCTTCATAGGCCTTACTCTGGACATCAAATTCTTGTTTCGATTTTTTTTCTGCATCCTTGAGATTGATGATGTTTTTTGTCCGAAGCTCATCGAGTGTGTACTCAAACTCAGCTTTTTGATCACTTATTCTTTTTTCGAACTCGCGTATAACCTCACTTTGTTTTGTTATGAGGTTTTTTTGGTTCTCCTTGATGGTAGATGCCGTTTCTTTGTGCGCATCAGAGAGTTTTTCTGAGGCATCTGAACGCATCTCTTGGATAATGCGTTCATAGTCACGTCTTTGGCGATCCATCAAAAGGCTAAATTGTCGGGTCAGTGTCTCTTGGTCCCTACGGGCAGCTGTCTCTTGATCTCGCATGCGAGACTGGGCCCAGTAGGATGTATCATCTATGATCTCGTTAAGTTCACTTTTTTGTGCAGATTGTTCACGTTTGTGTTCTGAAATGAGCTGTGTTGCACGGTTAGCGAATGATTCTCGTAAGTCTGCAAGTGGTCGCGTGTAGCGTTCGGTGAGTTCTTTATGCAGATTATTTGATTTCGCTTCGACAAGACCGATGCGTTTTTCGTAGTCTTCGACCACCTGGTTACGTATTGCGTCAAAGGCAGCAGGTGCAACCAAGGCGACGTCTTTGCTCGTTTTATGTGCTGCGAGCTCTTTGCCGAGTTGATCGATGGTATTTTGATCGCGTTTATGGGATTCTTCAATATACTTTCGAGCGGCAGTAGCTTCACTTGCTAGATTGTTTCGATTCTGTTGCTCAAGCGCGTCTGTAGTCTTTGATAGGAGCCTTTCTGAAGCATTTTTTTCCGTTTGTTCTCTTTTGGCTAGGTTTTCTAAATTGATATCAAACCTTTTTCTGGCATCATCAAGCTTCATTTTGTGATCGCGATCATGGGTCATGAGATCGTGATCAAACTTGGTTGCCTGTTCCTTTTGGACGGTTTGTTGTCGATCCGTCAGGCTTGTTTTTTGGTTTTCCATTGCCGTTTTTAGATGATTGACGTCGGATTGGAAGGTCTCGGAGAGTTTGCGGCGCGTATCATTCAGTATATTGCGCTGATCTTCGTGCTCACGTCTAAAAGATGCAATTTTTTGTTCTGCATTGAGTTCGGCTTGCTGCTCACGGGTGCGTGCATGTTCGTTCAGTTCGTGAGCCTTTGCTTTCGTTTGTTGCGTCAGGTCTTCAACACGATTTTTCGTTTCCTCGTCATGTTCCTGGAGCTGGTGGGTATGTTCTTTAAGTAACTGTTCTCGTCCCGATTGGCTACGCTCCATCTGTTGCGCACTGGCATCCATTTGTTCTGCAATGAGATGCTCATGGGTATCAAGAGGGATAGAATGTGAGAGTGTCCCATGCGCTGTATAGAGTTCGCGTTTGAGCTGATCGACATCATGCATGTGCTGGGCTTTTTCTGCCGCTCGATATTCTCTCTGTGCAGCTCGTGTATCTTCAAGGTGTTTTTCAAGTACAGCGTCTTTTTCTTCAAGAGCTTTATTGTATGTTTTTTCTAGCTTTGTGCGGTCATCGAGCCGCATTTTGATTTGGCGTTCTTTTTCAGCTTCGAGTTGCTGCTCGTAGCCGCGCGTCACATTGCCATAATACTGAGCTAGATTTGGGTCTGAGTTGATCGATGCCATCCTGGCTTCTCCTTCATATACTTTTTACAATGCAATCTTCATGCCAGCTGAAGATCAGCCATAGGTTGGGGTAGGGGTGCGTGAATACGGCAAAAATTGCCATTTTCTAGGCATATTTATCATAGGCCTGATTTTTGAAGTTCCTTTTTGTTTTTTTCTGCATCAGCAGCAGCTATTTTTGACCGGATGGTGATCACGCGGCCGATCCTATAGAGGAGGGTATTCTCGGCAATAAGGTCTGTTGGGAGGGGTTTAAAACCCTCTAGGAGGTCCTCTTGGGTGAGCTGTTCTTTAATGATGCCTATTGTCACAGTATTTTTCTTATGGAGAAAGCCGGGAGCAAGGCTGATGCGGAGTCGGTACTGAGCTTTGAGGTAGACGTTTGCGTTGCCAAAGGAATCGGAAAAATTTTTCTCTGAGGTATTGTCGATCCATTTTGTCAGCATAAATCCGCCTTCGCGGTTGGTGACATCGAGCTGGCTATTTTTCATCACATCGATCACAGCTTGCCACGCCATTGGCATATCAGTATAGTAGCTGCGCGTGACCTGTTTTGCTGCATCGCCTCCAACTGTTTCAATATAGGCACTGACACATCCAGTAAGAAGCAGAAGTACGAACCTCATAGACTCAGTAGATCCCGAATGCGTAGAAAAGAAAAGCAATTCTGTTGAGAGGGGGGTGACTTGATTCGGGTGTTTGGAAAAGTATGAGTTTTTTCTATTTGTATTAGTTTTTATATGGAGATTCTCAGGCAGATTGTGGTGAGACTCTTCTTCTGCATCAGCTCTATGATAAGGAAGAATGTTCGTAGTATGAAAAAAGAAGCGAATTTGATAGGATCTGAAACCAAAAGGACCTTCATTGGGAGATTTTAGTCGTACACAAATTTTGTGAATATCATTCAATCAAAGAATTCTCATTGAGATAAAAATAAAGTATTTTAAGAGTCTATATAGAGGTTGTCAAAAGAAATTTGAAATCTCACCGGAATTTTTTAAGGTACAAAAAAGCAAGATAACCCTAAAAAAACTTAACACATCACGTTAGTCTCTTTTTCGGACTCTATGGGCATAAGGTTGCATGTATTTCAGAAAAATTGAACCAATTGAGCAGCTTCTGGGAGAAATTAAAATTTTTATAAAAAATTCAGGGGGGCGTCGTATCAATCGTTTCTGAGGGAGACTGGCTATGGCGCATGCTGTCAAAAAAGAGGCTTCTGCTCAGTGCTATCTTTGAATGGTCGTATGAGTGTTTGTATTGGTCCAAATCTCGTGAGATTAAGAGGAGGTGACTGAACAGACAAAAAAAGAAATTCTTGATGGTGGGGCATTGGTGCTGCGGCAAGAGGCAGATGCCTTGCATGCATTTGCAAACGTGCTTGGTGAGCTTCATGCTTTTGCTGAGGCTGTTGTGCTATGTGCGCAGGCAACTCGTCAAGGGCACATGCTTGTGCTCTCTGGTATGGGTAAATCAGGTATCATAGCGCAGAAGATAGCGGCGACGTTGCGAAGTACAGGATCACCTGCCTATTTTTTGCATCCATCTGATGCAATGCATGGTGATATTGGGGCGCTTCGTGCAGGTGATGTGCTTCTGGCATTAAGTCAGAGTGGATCAAGTGAGGAGCTCTGCCGAACAATGCATCAGGCGCGTCAATTTGGCGTTCGTTGCCTTGGCGTGACGGCAGCTCCCCAGTCACGGTTTGCATCGTTGGTAGATACTTGTATCGTTATCCCTGATGTTCAGGAGGCGTGTCCTTTAGGGCTTGCGCCAAGTACAAGTACAACGCTCATGCTGGCGCTTGGTGACGCGCTTGCTTTTGCATTGATGAAGGAGCATGGCACGACGCGTGAAGATTTTGCTCGATCACACCCCTCAGGTGCTTTGGGGCGCAAGGTACTTGTGCGTGTTGCGTCAGTGATGCAGAAGCCGCCTGCTCATGTCTATGAAAAAACACCTATGAGAGTACTGCTTGCTGAAGCGACGGAAAAAAAGCAGGGTGCTGTCTGTATCGTCGGGGTGGATTTTCAGCTTCGTGGCATTATTACCGACGGGGATATTCGTCGGGCGCTTTTGAGTCAGCCTGAGCTGTTGGCCTTAGAAGCGGATACTTTGATGAATAGTTCGCCACTTACTATTTTTGGAGACATGTTTGTTGATGAGGCGCTTCAGCTCATGGAGCAACGATCATCGCAGATTTCGGTCCTTCCAGTACTTGATCGAAGTGGACAGCTTATTGGACTCTTTCGTCTCCATGATGTCTTTTCGCATAATCAGTAAATTTGATTGCAAGAGGGGGGCAGAGCGACTACGATTTGGGCTGTGTTGAAGAAAAAAGATATAAAATGGAGGCTATTAGCGTGAGTCATGAAGAACTAACAACGCATTCGTCGTTGACAAAAAAGTATTTCGTTGGTGGGGTATTAGTCATTGTGGCAGCTATTGGATTTGTGGTTTTGCTATCGCCAAAAAATGCAAAAGCCAAGTTCAGTACGGTTTTTAAGGACAAGGCTCCTCAAGTAGGGGCAATGGCCACTATTGATGGGAAGATCATCACTGATGAGGAGTTGGTTGGTCGTGAGCTTGAGTATAATGAGCTTTTGAAGAAGATCTATGAACTCCGCATAGAGCGGTTGAAGCATATTGCGATTGAAAAATTATCAGCTATAGAAGCCGCAAAAGCAGGTTTGACAGTCGATGACTACCTGAATAAAAAGGTGCTTTCGGCTATTACAATATCTGAAGCTGAAGTAAAAAAGTTCCTTGCTGAGAAAAAGATTGAAGAATCTCAGCTCAATCCTCAGATGCGTGAGCGTGTGAATGCGTACCTTGTTGCCACAAAGCGTCAAGATGCACTTGACGCTTATCTGAGTAAATTGACAGCTGGCAACCCAATTGAAGTCTATTTTACGAAGCCAATCTTCCGTGTGCCAGTTGAGGCAGGTAAAGGTCCGTCCTTTGGTCCAGAGAATGCGCCTATCAGTATTGTCGTGTTTTCGGATTTTCAATGCCCATTTTGTGCCAAAGGTGCAGATGCGGTAACTGCTCTAAAAAAGAAGTACGGCTCGAAGATCCGTGTCACCTTCCGCCAGTACCCACTTCCTATGCATAAAGATGCACGGCCTGCTGCTGAGGCGTCGCTTTGTGTAGCAGATCAGGGTGCAGATAAGTTCTGGAAGTTTCATGATCTTGCATTTGCAAATCAATCTAAACTTGATGCAATTAGTCTTGAGAAGTTTGCAAAAGATGTTGGTGCAGATGGTAAGCAGTATGCTGACTGTATTCAGAAGAAAAAGCATGCTGATACTGTGGTCAAGGATACTGAGTATGGTGAAAAAATTGGCGTCAAATCGACACCAACATTTTTCATTAACGGTCAGTGGATTAGTGGGGCTCTCCCAATCGAGCAGTTCTCTGAAGTCATTGATGAAGAGTTAGCTGCAAAGCATTAGTTTCTAAAAAGGTCAGAAAGGCGAAAGCTTTTCTGACCTTAACTACTGAGCATTTTCTCAAACTCTGCCAATTCTTCAGCCGCGTGTGCTGATGCCTCATCGTTTGCTGCATTATCTTCTGGACTTTCTTCTACTGCTGGGGCTTCTGCTACAGAAGCTGCTGCTGCTAGGGCTTCACTTTGTTCCGTTATCTTTTTCTTTAGCTGTGTATTTTCTTGTTGGAGCCGTTTCAAGTTTGCTAAATCATCTTCAATGATACTGTACTCAGAAAGTTTTCCTTCCAGCTCTTCGATCTTACTTTTCATGGCTGTTTGTTCAGCGTCATTTGAGTCACCGGTTGGTGCACTTGATGCTTTGGAGCGTGCTTCTTCGAGATCTTTTTGAAGTTTCGCTTTATCAAAGGTGAGCGATTCAAGAGCGCGATTTTGCTCTGACATACGTGCTTCCATTTCTGTCATTTTTTTGGCAAAATCTGGACTCATATTGACCTGCGCGGTCACTTTTGAGACGTCCAGTTGAGGGGCGGCCTGGACGATGATGTTATTGCTCGTTGCTGTCGGATGCTGAGCTAGGATGCCGAAAAGTTGAAGGCGTAGTTGCTCTGCGTTATTTATGAGATGATTGAGGTAAATTTTTACAGGTTCAGCAGGCAGCTCGTCTTGAACAGAGCCATACCGGCGTTTCTTCACGATAAAATAGACGAGGTAACTACAAAGAAGAAGTGAAAAAAGACTTGCTTCCAGGAGAAGGACTTCCGGCGTAAAGATGGAAAAAAGCGAGATCCATGCTTGCATGTCTTAATTACATACTATCTATGTTGTGTTGTCAAAACGGGGTGTGCCAAATCAAATAAACAACTCGATGCGTCAGAGCGTATATGTAAGCTCTAGGTTGAAAATTATTCCTGAGTAAAAAGGTATGGATTTTTCTCCAGTGTATTTGTCTTGTGTCAGGAACGACAGCATCGTTAACTTTGACGAGACGCCATTGGGGGATTATGAATGACATAGGGGGGTACGTTTAATTTTTAAAAAATATTATGAAAAACGTTTACAATGAAGATATAGAGGGCTTTAGTATGGCTAATATTTTTTTACTTTCAATTTGTTTTTTATTTACAGGGCGCGCTGCTCAGGCATTTGTCCCAAGTCAAGTTGATGTTGGAGCTATTCGTGTTTTAATGGCGGATGCTCATGATGTTGATTCTGGTGATGAAGAAGAGAAAGATAAAGATCAACAGACTCCAGCTGGTTAAGTTGTTCAAATTTTTTTCATAAAGGTTCTCTTCAGTTCGGTCTTACATTCGTGTACGAAGGTTTCTTATCGTTGCTGATTCTCTTAGAGATTTAAGATTTTATTTTAAATACAACACATATCCTTCTTTCGAAGGATGTGTGTTGCGTGACACATCTGAGATTCTTTTTTATTTAAAAATAATACAAAAAATGCTACAATAACAGTGCGGGGATATTTTTATATGAAGAGTTGTTTGTTATTGAGTTTTGTGCTGTTTTTAAATTATGTAGCTCAGGCTCAGGGTAAGAACGCGCTACCTGCTGGCGGTGATTCTGAGGTTTCGTATTCCAGTGGGATAGGTATTCCTATTGCTACTAAGGCTCAGCCTGAAGGCAGCATGGATAAAGATGCGGCTGAAGCTCGGTTGAAGCGTCTTCAAGAAGCTTTGGTCGTTGCTCAATCGTTTAAGAGCGAGGTGCCGGCTGTCGCGGATGCTATTGCTCACGTTATCCGCACACATGCAGAGGCTGGTCGGAAGGCAGAATCTGTTCTTACAGCTATCGGAGTGCATGAGAAGGCTATTGCTCAAGAGGTTGAGTTCACAGCACTGTATAGTGCATCATCTGACGTAGTGAAGCAGGCTGCTGTGCTGTATAAGACTGCGAGTCAAGCTGTTGTTGATGCCAAGAATGCATATGAAACGCATATTAAGCAAGCAAGTGAAAAGGATGGAGCGAGTGCTGCAGCCGCTGTTATTGCGAGTAGGGAGAATGTTATCGCTGCATATGCGGCTCAGGTTACAGCTGCTGAGAAGCATCTTGGGGCTGTTCAGTTGAATTATGCACATGCAAGGGAAATCAAGGCTGCATCTCTAAGCGTTATTCGGACTCATCGTTCCATTGAAAGTGCTGTTGCTCAAGCTAAGTATGCAGAAACTGTAGCTGAGACTTCTATTGAGCCGAGAGATAACGCTTTTTTGGATGCTCGTGGCAGAGATGAGGCTAATAAAAAATTTAAACAGGCTAGCGATTCGACTATTCCTAGGTCGGAGCAAGAGCGTGCACGTGCTGCTGCTGCTGCTGCTGCTGCTAAAGCGCGTACTTATATTGATCTTCGCGTTAAGGAGAGGCATGTTACTACCAAAGCTAGCGCTACCGCTCAGTATGCTAGGTCTGAGTCTAGTGAGACAGCGGTGATTAGCAGAGCTAACGCTCAGGACAAGCGCGCTGCTCTTAAACGGGATTTTTCCAGTAAACGTTTGGACAAGGAGGTGCTAAAAGCTAGCAAGATGTTGCAAGATGCGCAAAAAAACCAGAAATTGTTTTCGCGGTCCAAGCCTAGTGCGCCTCAGCCTACCTGGTTGCAGTGGTTAGGACGGCTCTCATGTGGTCTTATGGGCTCTGGATGCGAGAAGGCATGTGAGTAGTGAGCCTTAAAGCACAGTCAACCATGCGGGATCCAATGGCTCGCCCCGGACACATGTATTGTAGGCGCTTTTCACCATGAGGCTGATCGGGCCAGGCCGTCCTTCTTTGCCGTAGGGGCCAATGAGTTTATTATCGATTTGCCGGATTGGGGTGATCTCAGCTGCTGTGCCAGTTAGGAACGCTTCATCGGCACACCAGAGTTCATCGCGTGTCATGCGAGATTCGATAAGTTCGATGCCGCGGGATTGCAGGATGCTTACCACAGTGCGTCGTGTGATGCCATCGAGGATGGAGGTCAGAGCTGTTGTTTTGACTTTGCCATTTTTAATTACAAAGAGATTTTCGCCTGAGCCTTCTGTTAAAAAGCCTTCGGGATCAAGGAGGAGCGCTTCACTATAGCCTGATTCAATAGCTTCGCGTTTAGCGAGTACGCCGGTGACATACTGGCCTGTAATCTTACCCTTGGTCATAATGGAATTTACATGGGGGCGGATGAAGCTGGAAATTTTTAGTTTGGCGCCCAAAGTTACTTCTTCTTCGCCTAAGTAGTGGCCCCATTCCCAGCAAAGGAGCGCAACTTCAACTGGTGGATTAGCTCCAGGATACACCCCAAGAGGACCGTCGCCTATAAAGACGATAGGTCGAATGTAGCATTCGGCAAAATGATTTTTTGTACAAAGTTCACGGACTGCTTGGATCAATTCATCTGGATGGTAGGGGATCTGGAGGTCGAGGATCTTGCACGATTCGTAGAGTCGAATGATGTGGTCTTGGAGTCGAAATACAGCGCCATGGCCATTGCTTTGAGCGTAGCAGCGAATGCCTTCAAATGCGCCGCATCCGTAATGGAGGGAGTGCGTAAAAAGACTGATTCGTGCTTCATTTTCGGCAACAAATGAACCATTGAGCCAAACGATTTGTCCTCGTGCCATAAATTTATCCTTTCTCAGCCATGAGGCGTTCAAGTGTATAGGGCGGTGCAAGCCGTCGAGCTGCCATAAGGCGTATAATCTCAGCTGCTGTTTCTTCAAGAGCTTTGCCTGAAACATTAAAAATTTGCCAGCGTTTTCCTTTGAAGAGATTGTTTGCGTACTCAATTTCTTCGAAAACCTGAGCTGGGTCAGCGTACTCGCCACTTGGGTGGCCTAGGCGTTTGATGCGTGCTCTACGTATCTGGGTCAGTGTTGTTGCATCAATAGTGAGTCCGATTACCTTGCGTGGATCAAGTTGGGTCACTTCTTTTGGGATCTCAAAGCCTTGGATGAGGGGGATATTGGCAACGCGCCAACCCTGGTGAGAAAGGTACATGGAAAGAGGTGTTTTTGAAGTGCGAGATATCCCAAGGAGGACAAGATCAGCTGATTCTAAGTGTGTGAGATCTTTGCCGTCATCATGTGCAATAGTATATTCCATGGCTGCAATGCGATCAAAATAGCTCTCGTTCACATCATGAAGGAGGCCGGCGATTGATTTTGGCTCGTAGCCAAAGTAGCTACCGAGGCCAATAAGGAGTGGGCCTAAAAGATCAACGCAAGCAAAATCATGGGCGCGTTTTTGTAAAAATGCACGGAGATGAGGGGAAACAATGGTGTAAATGAGCAGTGCCTTATCGTGGGCTGCTTCCTGGCAGATAGCTTCTATCTGGGATTCATGCCTGACGTTGGTGAAGCGTGTTAGGGATATTTCTTGATGTGAGAATTGGACCATAGCCGCTTTGGTCATTTGGGCTGCGGTCTCACCTGTACCATCGGAAACCAAAATAATACGTTGTTGCACCAGCGGGACAGTACTAAAAGGGATAAGTGGCTGCAAGATTTTTAAGAAACGTCCTTTGTTTTTTAGCCAGCTGTCTTGTGGCGAGTACGATTTCGTCAATGAGTCCTTGGGTGCCTGGCGCAAGAGAGCGGCTTACAGGTTTTATCCCTTGAAGGTAGTTGATTGTTTCTTTATATCCTACGCTTTGAAGTGGTCTTGATTGCCAATAGGGTTTGAGTTTAAGGACTTCTTCAATAAGGCCTTTGTCGAGCATAGAACGTGTGCGTTCTTGAATGCGGGCAGTATCTTGGCAATCAAGGATGAGGAGGGGAACGCGGGAGTCTTTTTTAATGTGTGGGATGATGGGGCCGTGACGCATAATTTCAAGTGCTCGAATGATGCGGTAGCGATCATGAGGGTGGATGGTTGTGGGGCCGAGTTTTGCAAAAAGTTCTTCGGTGGATTGAGGTGCACATGCTGCGCGAAAGTCTGGATCAGTAGGGGGGGCGTCCCAGAGTCCAAAAAGATACGCTTTGAGGTAGAAGATTGATCCACCGACAATAAGTGCGTGATGGCCACGGGCATGGATTGCACTTTCTGCTTTCTGAACAGCAAGGAGCCAATCTTGGACTGTGGCTTGCTGGTCCGGGTTGTGTGTATCAAGAACATGGTGGGGGACTCGTGCCTGCTCTTCGCGGCTTGGTTTTGCAGTGCCAATATCGAGCCCACGGTATTGCTGGAGACTATCGGCATTGATGATTTCAAATGTACTATCTTGGGTGCATTTTTCTAGGGCAAACGCAGACTTACCTGATGCCGTAGGTCCTGTGATAATGCTTGTTGTCATGTGCGTTGAAACCATTTGGAGAGGGTTGTTTCATTAAGTTCGTAGATTGTGAGGCGTCCATGGGGACAATTCCATGGATGGTCACAGGCAAAAAGTTGGGTGATGAGTTCTTCAGCTTCGAAGATATGGAGTGTATCGCCAGCCCTAATAGATGAGTGGCAGGCTTCAGAGGCAAGCGCCTCAAAAAGGGGCTCATCTTTGATACTTTCGTCTGCTTCAAGGCGAGCAATGAGTCCGTGCAGCCGAGCCTTAATGTCGCCCCCTTGGCGCCATGCGGCTGGGATTGCAGTAATAAGGAGTTCTTGGTTACTTTCTTCACAGCAAAATCCATTTTTTTCGAGCATCGTCACTAGAGCAGGGGGAGGTAAGTTGAGATGCTCAGGAAAAAGAAGCTGTTGGGAGATGATACTTGATGCATGAAATTGTTTCTCAAGCTCCTCGAAACGGATGCGTTCATGAGCTGCATGTTGATCAACAAGGGTCAGTTTGCCATCTTTCTCAAAGACAAGGTAGGTGTCAAAGAGTGCGCCGCGGTAGCGCCCATGAGGGAAATGAGGTATCTCAAGGCTCGGCTGGGTCATGAGTTCATAGGGCACAAAGGGCGGGGAGATAGGAGTGATTGTAGGGGGTGTCCATGGTGTTGTAGGCGATACGAAGGAGGGTGTTGTGATGGGTTGCTGCATAAAGCAGTCCTCAATAGTATTGCGGATCAGCTGAAGCAATGCTGTGCTTTCACTAAAATGCACCTCAAGTTTATGGGGGTGAACGTTGACGTCGACCATATCTGGCGGCATGCTGATCAGGCAGACGATAGCAGGCATGGATCCGGGCATAAGGCGCTGGCGAAAAGGCGCCAAAATAGCCCTTTGAATCAGCGGATCACGTACAGGTCTTTCGTTTACAAAACTGAATATTTTTCGGCTATGCGGTAAGGAAACATCTTTTGCCCAGAGAATAGTGACCTGCATGCCTGCGTCAGAGTGAGTTTTCTCAATCAGAGTGAGGCGTTCATTGCTGACAAGAACACGTTCAATACGTGATTGCTGAGATTCGGTGGGATAGAAAAGGATATTGCGCTGATCACTATGGAGTTCGAATGCGCATTCTGGGTGCACAATTGCCAGACGCTCCATACAGTCCTTGACTGCAGTCACTTCGACTGCATTTTTTTTCAAAAACTTGAGTCGTGCTGGTGTTTGTGCAAAAAGGCTTTCGATTCGTAGATGCGTACCATGGGGTTCATGGATGAAAAAACGTGGTTCAATGGCGCGCAGTTGTAAGTGTGATTCCCATGAGGTTGATCTGATCTGGTTGTAGGAAGCATTCTTGCCAGAGCTGATAGAGGTGTCTGCAACAGCACGGATGCTTCCGAGAGCTTCACCGCGGAACCCAAGTGTATGGATAGATAAGAGATCTTCTAAGTGTTTGATCTTACTTGTTGCATGGCGCTCCATGCAAAGTGCGAGGTCCTCGGCATCCATGCCGTCGCCATCGTCGATGCATTCAATCAAAGCTTTGCCTGCATCTTCGAGCTTGATAACAATATGAAGCGCATGGGCGTCAAGGGCGTTTTCAATGAGCTCTTTGATAACGCTTGCTGGTCGCTCGGTGACTTCACCTGCTGCGATCCTTGCCGCAAGTACTGGCGGGAGAATATGGATCGATGGCACATCTGGATGCTGCCAGATTGGGCTTGAAATTGCAAGATGATTGAAAAAATGTGGAAATATCAGGGAACTATCAGTAGGATGAGAAAGCCTTCAGTTATGGAAGGCTTTTACAATACAAGGAAGGAAAAAAATGGCGAAAAAAAAATCTGCTGTAAAATTTCAGTTTGCTACACAACTGTATGAGGCGGTCTTAGGAGAAGCTGAAGTCACACGTAAAGGTGAAGTGCGGATACGGCGTTCAGAATTTAAGCGCATTGTTTCGGAAGTTTTCGAAGATGGGCTGCGTCGTGCTGCAGGTGGAGAACGTGTGAAGTTTCCAGCTATTGGAGCCCTTGTACGCAAGGATGTGAAGGCAAAGAAAGCTGGTAAAGGTATCAATCCTTTTACAGGCGATCCTATGGATATCAAGGCTCGTCCAGCAAGCAAAAAACCTCGTTGGTCATTTCCAAAATCAGCGAAGCTTGTTTTTGCTGAAAAGAAGAATTGGTAATGTTTTCTCAGGACGCAATCTGTACTTGATTGCGTCCTGAACGCTTTGCAAGATACAGTGCGCTATCTGCTGCTTTGAGCAGGAGTTGGGGGGTGTTGCAGGTGTCATGACACTGAGCAACACCTACGCTTGTTGTGACAGGTAAGCGAGTTCCCTCGTATGTGAATATATGATCAGCAATAGATGCGCGGACTCGCTCTGCCATATCCTTAGCGTCACTGAGGCTTGTGCCTGCAAGGAGAATAACAAATTCCTCGCCACCGTAGCGTGCAAAGATATCCTTTGGTCTGATCTGTTTGGAGCGTATTTCTTCAGTAACTTCTTTCAAGACGTAATCACCTGCGTCATGGCCGTAGGTATCATTGACCTTTTTAAAGAAATCGAGGTCAAAGAAGATAAGGCTGAGTGGTGTATGGAGTGACCGAGAGCGTTTGATTTCGCTTTCTAATATGTCCATCAAATAGCCTTTGTTATAAATTCCTGTCAGGGCATCCGTATGGGCTGCGGATCCCATATTGCCGAGAAAAAGTGTTTCAAGCTCGCCTGATGGCAGGTATTTGAAGATCGAGTTTCCTAGCTTAATCATGTCCTCTTTGCTAAGGACGACTGACTCTTGTGGGGAGAGTCTTACGTCATTAATAAAACTGCCATTTGCAGATCCCAGGTCTGTCAATTTAACAATGCCCTGTTCGCGTGTTACATGCGCATGCTTGCGTGAAATACTTTGATCTGAAACACAGATGTCAGCCACTGTGTCGCGACCAATGATCATCAGATCTTTGCTGATGAAATAGCGGTGTCCTTGAGGTGTGCCTCGGATAATAATGAGGCAGGCTTCTTGCTCTTTGGCTTTTTTGAGCTCAGTTTCAAGTGTGCCTTCTAAGCCATGGATAACTGTTGTTTTTTCAGATTCATCTGGACACATGCGCAATCCCCTTTTGCTGTAAGCGTGCTCGTATTAAGAGCTTTCCATCTTCCACACCAGGTTGATCAAATGGATTGATCCCCCACAGGAACCCAGTGTACGCTGTTACAACAGAAAAAACAAAGTAAAGAGCACCCAGATGGTAGGTGTCACACATGCTTAAATGCACCGTTCCAAATGGGCGACCCTGCTGTGCAAAAACATCTCTGATAGAGGTGTATTCTATCTGGAGTAATTCATGCAGACTGTGTCCGGCAAGGGAGGCGCAGGTTGGATACTCTGGAAGTATATTGGGAATGGTGACGTCCTGCAGCACCTTGCCGAGCGTCATAAAAAAAACAATCTTGTCATCTGGTCCATCACGGAGCAGTTGCAGGATGCTGTGCTGATCAATGGCACCTAAAGCAGCAAGAGGTGTAAAGCCTTTACCATCTTTACCAAGACTTTCAGCCCAAAGTTGGGCGAACCAATCGCCAAAAAAAGCCAGTGGACTTGCGTAGGGCATAAGGACATGGATAGATCTTTGAGGGAATTGTGTAATGAGCTTTTCAGCAAGTCTCAAAAAACCTGTTTTACCCTTCATGGCGCGGGCGCCAGCTAAGAATTGTGCAGGATCATGGCCTGCGAGTGCTAGTGGAAAAAGTCCAACTGGACTAAAAATGCTGAATCTACCTCCAATTGATGGGTCAATGGGGAGACTGGGGATGGACTTTGCTTGAGAAAGACGCCTCAATTCCCCGTCCTTTGGGTCTGTAATCAGTAGGACGTGCTTTTGCCACCTATCTTTTCCAAGCCATGCAAGTGCGATTTGCATAAGAGCAAGTGTTTCAAATGTGGTGCCAGATTTGCTGATAACACACACAAGGGTGCTCGCAGGCTCTATATTATGGCTGACGCGGAGCCATTCCGAAGGATCAGGATTTTCTAAGAAACGAATGTCAATGCGGTTTGTGCCAAGGGCGGCAAGGAGGCTTTTGGGTCCAAGGCTGCTGCCTCCTATGCCGATAATGATGCAGGTGCGTATATGTGGGTAGGTAGGCATGGAAGGAGTAGTATCAATTGCATGGTAGAACATGCCTTCTTGGTCGAAAAGTGCCTTGAGTTTCATCCAAGCATCGGTCCGTTTATGGGCGTTCCCCTGAAGATGCATGTTGTGAGTTGTGTACCGGATCATCGTGCTTGTTCCTTCGAAAGGTTTTTGGCAATCAGGATGCGCTGGATTTCATTCGTTCCACCGCCTATTTCTAGGAGTTTTGCATCGCGCATGCACCGTTCAATAGGGAATTCTCGGCTATAGCCTGCGCCGCCAAGTATCTGGATGGCGTCCAGTGCAATTTTTGTTGCCATTTGGGCGCTATGGAGTTTCGCCATGGCGGCATCGAGGGGTCCGCATGCACCCTGATCCCACTTTGCAGCTGCCTGAAAGGTGAGGCAGCGGGAGGCTTCGAAGTTGGTTCTTCCTTCGGCAAGACGTTCTTGGATTTGCTGATACTGGTCGATACTGCGTCCAAAGGCATGGCGCTCGGAAGCATATTTTGTTGCAATATGGAGGCATGTGCGCGCTATTCCGAGAGACATGCCGCTCAGTGCAATCCTTTCAAGATTGAGATTCTTCATCATCTGAGGCACGCTTTCTCCCTCCTTGCCAATACGTGCATGTGAGGGAATACGGCAGGCATCAAAAAAGAGTGAGCCTGTTGGAGAGCCTCGCATACCCATTTTCTTAATGCTTGGACCACGGCTGAACCCCTGAATATCTTTTTCGACAATAAAGCTGGATATGCCATGTCGAGATTCATGTGTACGGGCATAGCAGTAAAAAAGATCTCCTTGGGGCGCGTTGGTGATCCACATTTTGCTGCCATAAAGAAGATAGGAGCCGTCAGGTTGGATCTCAGCGCGTGTCTGCATACTGAGTGCGTCTGACCCGGCATTTGGTTCAGACATACCAAGTCCGCCGATAGTTTTGCCGTTCAAGAGTTTGGGGAGGTAGGTGTTTTTTTGCTCAACTGAGCCATTTTGTGCAATTTGGTGCGTACAAAGGATGGTATGCGCCAAGTAGGAAAGGGTAAAAGCGGCATCGGCTGCAGCGAGCTCCTCCATAACGATACATGTAGACACAGCGCCTTGTCCGCATCCGCCAAAATCGATTGGAATGGTGAGTCCAAGAAGACCTAATTCTGCGCAGTGCTGGAATGCTTGTGTATGGAAAGATTCCTGCTCATCACATCGCGAGGCTTCAGGGCTCAGGGCAGTTGTGGCAAAATGCCGGGTCGTGCGTTGTAAGAGCTGTTGATCAGATGAAAAAAACCACATCCACGTGACTCCTTTGTGTGAACATGTCATAATGCATAACATGTGTGGGGACGAGGTCAATCCTATCCTTCAGATAGTGAACTACTGGGAAGCGCAAGCTAGTTCTCAGTTAGATCGCGTACGTGGCGGCAATGTTATATCTTTTGTACCATGGCAGGCTGTGGAATCTGATATCAGTCATCAGCTCACTAAATTCTTACAAGCAGTTTGTGAGAGGCAGATCAATCTATTTCTTATTCTGACGCCTGAGCTGGGTGTGGCCTACCCTTATTCTGGGTTGCCGCTTGATATAGCAGCTCAAAAGGATCACGCAGCCCGCCTTTCTGATGGCAGTCCTGTGACAGTGTACTTGCCTCCTCATTGCATTCAAATCCCTTCCTTGTTTTCTCCTGTCTGGGATAAGCGCTATACTGCGTTTCTTTCGCGCATGAACAGTTTTTTTGCTGAAACAGGCCGTCTTTCGCCGAAGCTCATGGCGCGTGTGACGGTCTGTTTGTCTGGTGGGTACTGGAAGTATCTGAGAAATAAGGAATGTATGGGAGATGCAAGTTTTTTTGCATCCCAGCAGTACAGGCAAAAGACGCAGCATTACTTTGCAGGCAAGGAGTTTGTTTCTCATCAAAAATGGAAGGTCAAAGCCTATGAGGCGCGAAATCGTGCCTGGTTTCATCAGCAGGCAGAAGATCAGTTTCGCCGCAAATCTTATGAGGGGATCAAAAAGAAATCTGCAATCAAAGCTCTTGAGGTTGATCTTTTTTTGCCTGAGGCCCACTTTGACGCTACCAGTATGAATCTTGTCCGTATGCTCTACGGAACCTACGATTTCCGGAAGACAATTGAACTCTATGATGAGGCTCTCCTGGCTGTTCCTCGTACCGTGACGAAACGTCCGGCACATCGCGTGATGCATCTTTCGACTGTGGGTAATTTCAGGCATTTTGATGAGCAACAGAGGCAATTCCTTGCGCTCAAGGCACTTTTGGTGGCTGGAACAATTGCTGTTGATACTGATGTCTGGCACAAATTTTCAGAGTCTTTTCGAACAAGATTGGAAACACTGGCAGCCATGCTTCAGCGAGGAGAGTTGCGGCCATCAGTTCAGGCAATCTATGTGACAGGGCATCTTTGGGCGCAACGTCATGTGCTTGCGCAGATAGTGCAGCAGCAGCTTCCAGCGACTCTTCGGATTCTTGCGCATGTACCTTTTATTTCATATTTTCAAGAGGCGTCGATGGTCGTGATCGATCCCGATTTGATTGTTACCCAGTCGGACATGCTGCATATCGTTGCCTCTGCGCGTACTGGTGTTCTGATCGTCCTGCCGCGATCCGCGATTTTGACTGATGATGCACGGCAGGTGCTTGAGCGATCCCTTGAATCACATGAGCATCTGAGGCTTGATCAGGGTTGCTCTTATGATCTTTATGTATCAGGAGCCTCACGTATTGTTATTGCCTTCACTGAAGACGCTTCATCCCTTTTGGTTTTTGTGCGTTCCATGATGTCTTTGGCTGACATTATGCCTCTTTGTCAGTTGCAAAATCAGCAACTCGCACTTTTTCCTATGCGCTATGGTCAGGCAGTTGCACTGTTTGTCCTGAATTCGGGAGCGCAGACGATGGAAGCTGATATGGTTTTTACGCAGACTGTCGCAGTAGCTGATCTGTATAATCCTAAGCAGCCTATTGAGACATCTCGGGTGACCCTCCCTGTACCGGGTTATGGGGTTTTGTCGCTTGCCCTGACAGGTATTTCGATCACTGAGCAGCATGAGCGGCGTTTAGCGCAGCTAGCTGCACTTGATACGCAAAATGCGGTAGACGCCATTGCTGAAAGTATGCTTGCGGGAGGTTCTTTTTATGAGTAAAGAATGGCAGCTTGTTGAAGCATATCTGCCAGTGCCTGCCGCCAATCATTCTGTGGATTCTATGCCAGCCTTGGTGAAGATAGCGCAATGCGTTACGCGTACTGATCAAGGGTATCCAGAGCATTACCTTGATGTGGCGTTGCGGCTTGGACAAGAGGCTTTGAGGCAGAAGGTGGTTCCTCTACTTCAAGTGCATTTTCTTCTTCAGGCAGTGCGAGGCTGGTGGCGGATCTTCCTACCTTTTCGGTTTAAGGTTATTCTCCGCTTCAGTCAGGAGAATATTTTGGTCCTTGGATTTTTTAAAGGGCAGCTTGAATCTTGCATGCAAGCTGATCTTAAGGAATTGCCATCGGCAAGGAGGCTATGTTTCCTTGATGTGGTGCGTTTTTTAGCAGAGAGAGATCCTGCGCAGGGCATTGAGGTGACTGAGGATCAGTGGCATGCTCTCCAGGAGGACTCTTGGGCTAGGGCCTTTGCTTTGATTCGAAAAAAGGGTACCCTTGTGCCTTTTCGACTCCCTGTGATGCTTTTGGTTCTTCTGAAGCGTATCTATTGATAAAATAAAGAATTTTTGCTAGTATGCCCGCCAATGATACCTTTTTATAGCCTGACACAAGCTGATCTTGCGGCGCTTCTGTTGCCAATAAGTTTTAATGAAAAACGTGCCTGCTACCGTGCAAAGCAAATCTACCACTGGGTATACCAACGTGGGGTCTGTCAGTTTCAAGAAATGACTGATCTTGCTCTTGCCGTACGCGCATGGCTTGAGGAGCATGTGAGTATTGATCGCCTCACGCAAAAAAGCATAGATCAGTCGAAAGATGGAACGACAAAATTCTTGTGGACCTTACATGATGGGAAGACTGTTGAGTCTGTCATTATTCCTTCGCATCTGGAAGAGCATGATCCTTTGGATTTAACTGGCTTTAAACGAAGGACGGCATGCATCTCAAGTCAGGTCGGTTGTGCTATGAAGTGTGCCTTCTGTGTTACAGGCATTCAGGGTATCGATCGTAATTTGACTGTGAATGAAATCGTGATGCAGATTGCCGAGCTTCATAGACATTCTCCGCTGACGAATATCGTCTTTATGGGCATGGGTGAGCCACTTAATAATTTTGATGCTGTGTTGCAGGCCTGCCGAATTTTCCTTGATCAAGATGGGTTTGGCTTTTCGAAGCGTAAGATTACGGTCAGTACAAGTGGTATTGTGCCTAAAATTGAGCTTTTGGGTGTGTCCTGTGACGTTTCCTTGGCTATCTCATTGAATGCAACCACAGATGGTCAGCGTTCCGCTATTATGCCAGTGAATCAAAAGTGGAATATCGAGTCGCTTCTAGGCGCTTGCAGACGCTATCCTCTGGGTTCTCATCGCCGGATTACATTTGAATATGTCATGCTTGCTGGATTTAATGATTCTTTGGACGATGCTTATCGTCTTTTGGATTTGATTTATGGTATTCCACATAAGATTAATCTTATACCTTTTAATGAGCATCCCTATGCGAATTTTAAGCGTCCATCTGATGCAACTGTTCGTGCGTTCCAAAAAGTACTCCTAGCAGCGGGTTCAACTGCAACGGTGCGCATGTCTCGCGGCCGAGAGATTGCGGCTGCCTGTGGACAGCTTCGCAGCATGCAAGGAACGGCAAAGGGGAGTGAGTATCAAGTTCGAGCTTGATATGGTTTTTTTATTCTATTCTGTTTTTTGTTTCGCCGCTCCTGTTATGCTTGAATTACCTGTCGTGCTTGGCGACATTGGTCATGTTGTGCCGAATGAATGCTATCCTTATGATGCATATTCTATTTATACGTACAGGATTCCAGAAATTTATCTTTCAGTTGGGACTGAGCGTGGATTCGTAGGTGCGGCACTTTCTCGTGCAAAGCGACTCATTTTTGTTGATATAGGTACTGACGTTGTTCTCTTTAATCGAATAAATGCTAAGCTCCTTAAGGCTGCGACTCGATCTGCATACGTGTATTTGCGACTCTCTGCTTCGTTTGATGAATGGAATAAGCACGACAGCTTTACTCAAGCGGAGTATGATTTTTGGATACGATTCGCACGAGTTTTAGCAAAAGAGTTCCCTTTGCCAACAGACAAAGTGCAGACGTCCTGGGTATTTTTTTGCCAAGCTAATTATCTACAAGATGACGAACTTTATCAGCATCTTCACATGCTGGCTCTTCATGATAGGATAGAGTCGCATGTACTGGATCTTACTGATATGGAGGCAATGGCAGGACTTGTTGGTGCTGTAGAGCGTGCCGGTGAGTATTTTGGCATTATTGATATTTCTAATGTTTGGAATTATGTTTGTGACTTAATGGATACTGTTGACGCTTTTTTGTCACGCATAGAAGATGAGTCTGTCATTCTGCAAACATGCATAACTGGGATGCGTGGTTTTTCCTACCATGCGTTTACTTGGAGATATTTAAAGCAAAAAGAGCATAGTTTTTTGCCCACTTACCTGCGTAAGAAAGACGGAGAGACATGGGGGACGGCCTTTTTTAATGAAGAAAAAGTAAATGAGTTAAGTTCTGCTATGATGGATGAAATACGCACATGTAAAGCGAGATGGCTTGACGAGTGGAGATGATTTTTTACTATCCCCTTGTTGAGCATAGGATGTCATTTTGGAGTAGATTTTTCTTGTGCGCAGCAAATCTTTTTTTGAAAAATTTGCGCGAACTTTCGAGCCGCGTTTGAGAGTCTGCAGAAGGATCTGGTTGTATGTGAATAAGGAAAGGCTATTTTCGTTATCGCATATCTTATTGTAATAGAATATGAACTGAATAATTCTTTTGTATAGAGATCGTTATTTTTTCGTTGTATTTATTCCTGGTATGAAATTCTGAGCGCTTGATCGAGTTACTGGATCTTGAGAGAATAAATCATCTATCCATCGGTTGCAATATGTCAGATTAGCGGATAATTCAGGTCTAGAATTGGTGACGCCTAAATTAACGCGTATTTGTTCCAATGCATACAAGTCTATACACCAACTCTTTCGAATAGAAAGGCAAATTGGAATATCTATTTTTCTCTTTATGTAGTTGCAGTGGGAGCCAGCTAGAGGTTTGATATACCCTTGCGTCCCTCCTATGGTATCAAGAAGCTTTAAATCGTCGTCACTTGTTTCTCTTGCAAAACCAAAGTCAGCTACCACGGGAAAGTTATTGCGATCTACGAGTATATTGGATAGCTTTAAATCGTTATGACGAATCCCCATCGCATGCAAACGAGTGATTTCATTACATAAGTTATTAAAAAAACCAATTTTTAATGATTGGTTCGTAGAGAGCCCGCTACTAGGGTTTCTTAAGGTGATATGCAGATCTAGGCCAACATGCTGAGCGTAATTATACTTTGTCGTTGTGTTGAACGTATTGTTAATTATACGTACGTCAGCTTGTCTTTTGTATATGTCTGGATACATTATATGAGAAACGTAATTTTCCCAATCACTTTGTTGGGGGTAGACTACTCCTTGAAAGAATTTTTTCTTCGTGACATTATATGTAATGACTTTATGTGGAGACTTGTACGCTCCTTCTTGCAAAGTGTCTTTCAAAAAAGGTGTTTCACTACTGTTTAAGGCGCCTGCGTGAAAATCTATACAGAGGTCATCTTTGTCTATCCTGTAGCTAACTCCTATCGGAATCGCTACGGCGTCTACTTGAGGATAAGGAGACGTCATGGCAGGGATGTGTAATATTTTATTATCAGTAATAATACTTTTAAGTGATTCTTTTTTGTCTATACTCTTTGTAAGAAATGTACAAATGTTTTTTTCTATCCGCTCTTCTATGTCTCGTTTTGTATTTCTGGTGCTAACAAAAAAACTATTTATATCGCTCATGAGTCGCTGACAAGGCGCAGGTGGAGGATCAGTCCTGATATTTATTGGACAAGGTATGCCTTGTGTGCGTATTGCATGACGGAAAGTATTTATTGCTGGTACTGGATCGAGATACTGTGGGAGCCGAGTTGTTAAGTCGTACTGGTGGGTCTGTGGTCTTGGCACGAGCGGTTGATGATAAGGAGGACTGGATAATAAGCTGCCGCTGGGGTTTGTAGGCTGTTGATGCAGGAACGGGTATCGTTCTTGCGAAAAAGGTGGGGCAGGTAAACGTGGAGCCTCAAAGACGGGTACCTTAGGCTTATAGGGATCCCAGTCCTCTGCTCCTCCCAGGGCAATCTTCGATTCAAGGCTACTTAGAATGATTATAAGTAAAATCCACATTACTTTCTATCGACAAATTGATTATAATTTGTGAACAAAATGGATGGAGGTGGGCAGCGCCATTGTGTCATTGATTGATGAGTTTCAGGTTTGCTGTGTTAAAAATGACTGACTCATTTTTATTCTGAGCTAGGGGTGCAATGAGAGCGAGCCCCTAGAGAGGGCTGGAAAGTGCTCTAGGTGCTCCAAGAAGCAAGAGTATGTGCGCTATTTAATGGCGCACCGGTGTTAATATAGTGCGTCTCACTTCTTCCGTATTGTGGTAGAGCTAGAGGCCAAAATGGTTTTGTGAGTGACGCCAATACGAGACAGTCCTTCTGAAAACCTAGTGGATGTCGTAGTTGATCCGTTGTCGCTCATGAGAGCACGAGGAAGTCCTCGTTTTTGAAGCGCTTGAACGAACCTACGCATCAGCGAACTTGGAGATGATAAACAATCTGGTTTCAAGTTAGTAGTGCGCCGCTAAGCTCGTGACGCAACTATTAGTTGATATAGGTAACTTCATAAGTATTGCAACGCCAAAAGTAATAGTATAGACTCCTGTCATGAGCAACAAGCATAGTGATTACAACATTCGATTA
>CAIUGE010000079.1 GCA_903898645.1 Oligoflexia bacterium
CGAAAGAACCCATTCTAAAAACTTATCAGTGTGCTTTAGCATGCTGCATTATAATCACTTCTTCCTGACCAAATCTAACAAAAAAGAGAAAAGACTCGATGCATCATTTTAGGCTACGCACAACATAGTCTGAAGAGCCTATTTCTTGTTGACTCGTCAAGTCAATCTTTAAGTACGCATAGGCTCAAACGCATCAATTTGCGACGCAACCAACTCACTGTCCTCCATGATACAGAAACTAACGCACAAAGTTTTTTTGACGCAGTTCATTGCATCAATTTTCGATTCACGCATACGAATTTACGAAGAACGCTTTGTCATAAAAACGCTTGTGACTTGACGCAAGATAGGCCAGGTGCTACAGAGCTAGTCAGGAGCAGATAGTAAATGATAAATATTCTCAATAAAGTACTCCATACACCCGCAAAAATATGTAATGCGGTAACGCTCTTCTTCTTTTTCATGCTCTCAGCACATGCAACTTCAGTTACCTTACCCTATAGCTTTACAGCAGGAAGTCCCATATCAGCAAGCCAGATGATGAGCAATTTCGCCAGTATTACAAGCGCACTTTCAAGCACCGTCAGTAGTCCTTGGGTGGTGAGCTCTTCGAATATTTACTTTAATACTGGGTCAGTTGGAATTGGGAGTTCGGCGCCCACTCGCACGTTAGACGTGAACGGAAGCATGAATGTGAGCGGAAATGTTGGAATTGGAGTAACTAATCCTCTTGCCCCACTTCATGTTGCCAATTCTACAAGCATTAACGCATCTGGATATCTACTTAATGCAGGGGGCGCAGCTGGCACATACTCCGGGTACAATCCAATCTCAATTTATTCTGGATATTCTGTGTTATCAGCTGGATTTGTTTTTTGGGCGCTATCTGACAAACGCATCAAAACCGACATTTTACCACTAATATCATGCCTGAGCTTGGTCAGCAAATTAAATCCAGTTACATATAATTATAAGGACAAATATTTATACAATAACCATTCTAAACAAACAGGATTTATAGCACAAGATGTTCAACAAGTATATCCTGATGCAGTACACAAAGAGACAGGCTATGTACCAAATATTTACAAAGTATTTACTGTATCGGTAAATGAAAACAAATTAATTTTAAAAAACACGCTTGATGTTTCAATAAGCTCAAAAGTGAAAGTTTTTGACATAAATAATGACGAATTCATAACTATATACGATGGCAAAAATCTTACATTAACGCATGAAGATAGAGCCATCCAATTGTCTGAAAATAACACCGTATTTATTTACGGTTCAGAAATAGATGACAAGTTGATACTAGAAAAGGACGCTCTATTTACATTATGTGTTGGAGCAGTAAAAGAACTCAATACTGACGTTCAAGTGAAAATGCGTACTTTAAATGAAAAAATAGCTAAGCTTGAAAAGTATATTTTAACAAAACAAAATTAAAGACTCCACTGACATAACACATGCTTCGACTATGATGGGATGCACAAAAATCTCTAGTACTCAATAAGCACGACGCCTGCGCCGCCAGTGCCACCCGCACTACCCCACCTCGCGCCACCTCCACCTGATCCATACGTCTGAGCAGGGTTTCCAGTATTGCCAGTAATATCATGTTCAGCATTACTGCCTACTCCCCCACTGCCCCATATGGATGCGCCACCTGCACCCCCACCTAATGGACTCAGGGTCGCATTCGTCCCTCCTCCTCCATAGATATGAAATACAGGCATTGATGCCGCTCCAGGAGTGCCACCTATGCCTCCCCCTGCGCCCCAGCCAGCAGTAGAGATATTGCCACCCAATCCCCCACCACAATTAATATACGTGGAGCCTCCGGCATTCACTGTCGTGCTCCCACCAGTTGCGCCAGCTGTATTACCACCCCCTAGAATGCTAGATGCCGAACCTGCCCCACCTGACCCTCCAGCCCCTACGACAATGGTAAATACGAGCCCTGTTGCAACAGCCCCTTTATAAAACTGACTTGAACCTGAACCACCGCCTCCACCAGGACCAAAAGAGCCACAATTATTTGCCCCCGCTCCACCACCACCTCCTGCAGTACCCGTGATTTTTAGCCAACTCACCGATGCCGGCACAGTCCACGTCTGAGAACCAGTTGTGGTAAAAATTGCCATATTGTAGCCAAAATTCAAAACAGAAGCACTGACAGTACTAAAATTAGAATTCATCTGACTTGCAGAGATAGGATTTCCCGCAGTAAAAGTATAAGGGACAGCAGCAGACGCGTTATGATACATAATCGCACAGAACAAAATACACGTTTTGCAGACTGTCATCATAAAAAAACCTCAGCATAAAGTACCAAGGCTATGACAAAATGCCAGAATAAACACCGTAATTTGTTCAGCAGCTGTCAGCCTCATTCGTATGCTGGTGAGTGCATAGAGAGCTTCCAGTATCGAATCACAATACAATGTCACTGGACCATGAAATGCTCAAAATAGACATGTGATAGAGCTGCCTGATGCGCATAACCAGGATCCCGCTGTGAAATAAGCTGATTTGCAGCATCAAGAATTTCAGAGGCAAGGACATAACGTCCCTGGACTGTCGCAAGTTCATGAAAAGGCTTTTTACCTACAATACGTATCACCTGATCAATAATAAAGGGCGCATAGGTCGTCATCTGCTGATAAAAGTCGACATCTCGCAGCTCTAAACTAAATGAAACAGTCAAATAATGAAGCTTGCCTTGAATCTGACCCGCTGTGCCATCTGCTGCTCGTGGTGCATCAGGATTTGACGCAATATTGACCGTCATTGATCTAAAGGGGAAGTAGTGATTCTTCTCCGCCATTTTGACAGGCACATAAAGATCAAACAATCGAGAACGCTCAAGCGCATCAGTCACCTTTGGCCTCTTATACAGAACCTTCGAGTAGAGCCCAAAGCCCATAGCGCTAAGCGTAACAAATGTATTGAGCCCAAGGGCTATAAGAAGAAGAAGAGATTGGGGCTCTCTCTCTTCTTCCGGAGAAACATCAGCCATGGTCTCATTTTTACATAAATTATAAAAATTTGCACGAAAACGTCAGTCTTACTAGAATGTCACGCCCATACGCAAAGCGGACGCAAGGACAGGCCGGGTAATATTTTGACCCGATGTGCCACTAAATGCATAAAAACTCCCCGGTAAATAGAACCCATTATCCCACTGAAAAAGCACCGCGTCATCCCAGGCATAGGACACACCAAAATCAACCTCAAACCCCAAGGCTACCCCTTGCGTCTTGCCTGATATATTTGTCTTCATTGTCTGAGACCAATAATCATAGTAGCTGCCAGTTGCAGCAGCTGTCGTAGGCGCTATCGCCCAGATAACAGCGGGCCGCAATGACCATTTTTCGCTCGGCTTAATAACAGGCGCAATAGCAGCATACAGTGCATTAACAATAGGGTTGTAGTAGGGAGAAGAGAGCGCCGCCGATGCTAAATTCTGACCACGCGCAAAGTTACTGAGCTGATAATTAAACATAATCATCGCAATGTGGTAATTGGGATGAAAACTCATTGCATGAAATGCATTGACCTCATTGTTTTGTCCGGATGCATAGCCAAACTTTGATTTCAGATCAAAACCTGACGCCATTTTCCAAGACACTTCGCTTGCAACACCAAATGCCTGTACCTGCATTGACCCTAATGTACCCGAACTAAAAGGCACTTCTACCGCAAGATGCCATAGGCCAAACTTCTTCTTTCCAGTAAAATCAAAAGTCGTCAAATTCATAGGCCCAGCAACCTCGGACATTGGCAGCAGCAGACTCCCAGCTCCAGTCCCAATTCTCTTGATAGCCTGAAAACCAACCTCGAAGTTTTCATCTGTATTTGCATATGTCACAGCCAAACTGTAATCAGTGAGATTCCGAGGTGATGAACCATACACACAACCTGACACACCCAAAGCGCAACCACCCCCAATACTATCCCCAATTGAACGTACATAGACACCTGGCACAACCAAAAGCTCACCGTACTTTGCTATAAGCCGCGCACCGTCACCTGTTGACATATAGCGGCTATAGAGTTCTTCGCCAGAATTCCAAATAAGCCCGAGCCCCCAAGAGAGAGGCAACTTCCCGACCTGAATAGTCCCATAATCAGTGACAGCTTCAGCCCAAAAACGTTGCGCCGAAAGCACCGAACTCCGCTGACCTGTCGAATTATACTGCTGCTGGTCAACTGTCGACGGCACCGACATACCGAACAGACCGTAGATAGGATCGCCTACCCACCATTCTGACTTGATAAATATGTTATCGTTAACAAGCAGGCGAGGACGAACCCGCATAAAAACGTTTTGAAAAAGTGCTGTTGTTGATCCACCATTTGGCACATAATAGCTCCCAGCTCCCGGATTATAGGCCCCCGTAGGTGCATAGTTACCAATGGCTTGCAGTTCTGTCCAAAATTGCCCTGACCAATCCATTTCGAGTGCATGGGCTGCGATACCTACCAGTAATAAGAGAATCATACTTTTTTGTTTCCTCCCTCCTGTTCTATTAATCTCTCCTCCATGAGTCAAGGAGCTTGTCCACTCCTCTTAATCGCTGCACCACCAACCTTCAAGATAAGGTAGCTTTTCGCCTCATGGTTCTACTAATCTCCCTCTATGAGCCGAAAATCTCTTCTCCGCATTTTTGCTAGTCTCTGTTTCATCTATGGTCTGTACATCATTCTAGCGGTTCAGAAGCCTCTTCTTGATGCCTTTGATCACCCAGTGTCTCGCGCTCCAAGCCGTATCTACAGTGAACCATTCTTACTCCAAGCTGGCTTGCCGCAGGCACTTGTCGAAAATGAACTAAAAGTGAGACACATTGTGGCTGGCACAACATTTTCTCTTCCTGCCATTAGCTACCCCACCACACTTCTGCCTGAGCGCTACCCGACAGAACTGTTCAGCAAACCACGCGCTATCACCCTCCGCTTTGAACACAAGAAACTTGCTAGCATGATGCTTGATCATGACACCTACTTGAGTGAGCTCTATCTCGAACCCGAACTGATAAGTACGTTTGGGAGTGACTACATCCAACAGCCTGTTAGCTTTGATCGTTTTCCCCCTGCACTTTGGCAAGCCGTCCTTGCTATTGAAGATCAACACTTCCTCGACCATGTTGGTTTTGAACCAAAGAGTATCGCTCGCGCACTCCTGACGAATCTCAAGCAACTACGTCTCGCTCAAGGTGGGAGCACCATTACCCAGCAGCTTGTCAAAAACCTTATCAAAAGACGCGGCAGGCATGTAGGCCAAAAAATCCATGAGCTTATTTTGGCACTCATCCTTGAGTACAAGTATGACAAACAAGTTATCCTCGAGCGCTACCTCAATGAGATCTACCTGGGTCAAATTGGAGGCGCACCAGTCCATGGCGCAGCAGAAGGCGCACAGCTCTATTTTCACAAAAATATCGAAGAACTCAGCTTAGCAGAATGCGCACTCCTTGCAGGCTTCATTCGCGGACCAACATTGTATGGCAACAACAAAAAGCAGGCGCGTGAGCGCCAGCTACAGGTCCTCCGCATGATGGTTACAAGCCAGTTTATTGCACAAAATGAGGCAGATCTCGCAGCCCAGGACCCTTTGCTCTTTGCACCTGCCTCAATAGCTGCATCTCAATCCCCATTTATTACAGACAGCATTAAAGAACTCGTACCAGATGCCCCGCGCACTATCTATTCAACCATCAATATGGCAGAGCAAAGAGCTGCAGAAAAAGCCATGGAGAAGCATTTGGGTAAATTTCATACTCCTCTTGATGCAACCCTTATCTCCTGTGAGCATAAGACAGGAGCTATTCGTGTTCTTATCGGTGGACGCAACTATAGTAAAAGCTCATTTAATCGAGCCCTTTCCCTTAAACGTCCGGCAGGCTCTACATGGAAACCATTTATTGCCCTTGCTGCCTGTGAGCTTTTACCTCTGTCAGGAGCTACGATGGTTCTTGATGCACCCATCGATTTTCCAAATTGGCACCCCCAGAATATTGACCATGCCTACCAGGGGCAGATAACGCTCCGCCACGCCCTCCATGTATCCCGCAATACCCCTTTTATTCGAATCAGCGAACTCATTGGTCGCGATAAGGTCCAAACCCTAGCTCGTAGTCTTGGCATCCACACTGAGATCCCAGATGTCCCCTCTGCTGCACTTGGCACCAGTGATGTGACCCCCCTCGATCTCCTTACTGCTTATGCAACGATTGCAAATAATGGCATAAGACCAAAACTCACGCTTATCCACACCATTTCAGACACCCCAGTCTTGTCAGCAGGCTGCACGGATTTAATTCGATCCATGCTTGCACTTGACCCCTCAAGTTTCGGAAAAACAGGCACTTCAGGCCAGGGAGACGCTTGGTTTGTGGGCTCCACACAATTGCGTACAGGCCTCGTTTGGGTTGGCAGAGCCCCCCATGTGTCAGGTAAAACTCATGCCTATCCCCTGTGGCGCAGCACCCATCCATCTACACAGGATTTAGACTACCCCCATCTTATAGACTGCACTGTTGACTCACGCCTTGACAAATGTATCCATGGGAGAGAGCCTGCCCTAGGAGACATTTCTCATGCATCAGTACCAAATGACCATACTCGAGCGTCACCTTGATATCTTAGGTCACGTAAATAACGCCATCTATCTCAGCCTCCTCGAAGAGGCTCGCTGGGATATGATCAAAGAGCATAACTTCACTCTCGACACAATGCGAGCAGTAGGCATTGGACCTGTTGTGCTTGAAATTCAGATCAAATTTATAAAAGAATTAGTCCTCGGACAGAAAATTATGATCGAAACAGTGACACTCAATGCTAGAAGCCGCATTGCTACAATAGAACAGAAAATATTGAATGAAAAAAACGAAGTGTGCACTGAAGCGTGCCTAAAGATAGGAATCTTTGACCTGAAAACAAGAAAACTGGTCCCATCAAACCATAGCTGGGAAATAGCACTTGGGATAAAAAAAAAGGAGGATCTGTGAAGATCCTCCTTCCTTAAACTAACTAATATCGGCTCGTATGACGATCCCGACCATTGCGGGGACCACCAAAACCGCCACCGCCAGCACCACGGTTCTCACGAGGAACCATTGGCTTTGCTTCGTTGACAGTCAATGCACGACCATCATAGTCTGCGCCGTTAAACTTGCTGATTGCGTCTAAAGCTTCTGCTTCCGTAGCCATTTCAACGAATCCAAAGCCTTTGCTACGGCCTGTTTCGCGATCTGTGATCACTTTTGCTGATTCAACAGTTCCGCACTGTGCGAACGTGTCTGTTAAAATTTGATCAGTTGCTGAAAACGGAAGATTACCGACATACAATTTCTTACCCATATTACCTCCTCAGGCAGGGGCCCGCTAAAGAGGAACAGGGCACTATGCCAGACACTCTTAGAAGCGAACAATACAGTCCATAGGATAGCACGTTCATTCTCTACCGTAAAGCATATTTTTACTTTCGCCAACAACAAATCAAGTCACAAATAATGGCAGTGAAGCTCGAGCTAGAATTGACACGAAAAGCACTGGTTGCTCACAATGACGTCAGTCTGGCACGATGGTTTTGTCATGAAGAAAGACTCAGTGTGTCAATCAGGACGAGATTGAGCAATCAAGGCGTATTAGAATATATGCTTGGATTACAGAAGCTTGACGAGGGGGCACCCAAAGGAAGAAAAGGCCAGCTTTTGACCGATGCTCAACTCATTACCAGCAGAAGCGAACGCACTATCTTTCGTTACCTGACTCTTGCTGGCCAGGATCTTGAAACTCATATCACAGAGAACCGCCCCATCCAGCATGACGCTACGCAAACTGATCCCCACTTCACTGCCATTTATTTATGACTTAAATGTACTGTTAAAAGCGCTGCGCCAAGAAAAATATACGAAGGGATCCCACCAGCCAAGACTGCCCAAGCGACAGACCACATGTATTGAGATTATCTTTGACAAGTGAGCCTTCTCATAAAGCTCTTACACTGCAATATAAAAGAGAGTACATAAAAAAATGGTCCGAGCTGAGGGGATTGAACCCCCGACCATCGCCGTGTAAAGACGCCGCTCTACCGCTGAGCTAAGCTCGGACGAAATACGAGCGTCTCTCTTTAGAGAGACGCTTCTTCTACCGTATCAACCGCGATTTTAACACTCTTGTATTTGAGCAAACCAGTACCAGCAGGTACCAATCGACCCATAATCACGTTTTCTTTCAAGCCGCGCAGATAATCCACACGACCACTGATACTTGCTTCCGTCAGCACCTTTGTTGTTTCCTGGAAGGATGCAGCCGAAATAAAGCTCTCAGTACTTAAGGAGGCCTTCGTGATACCAAGCAACAAAGGCTCCGCTATCGCTGGAGTGCCCGATTCTGCAAGCACGCGATTATTCTCAAGCTCAAAAAGCGCTCTATCTGTTGTCTCACCTGGCAAGAATGTGGAATCACCAGCATCTCGAATTTTTACCTTACGCAACATCTGCCGCACAATGGTTTCGATATGCTTATCATTGATCTTCACACCTTGAAGTCGATACACTTCCTGTACCTCATCAACAAGGTACTTCGCAAGCGCCTTCTCTCCCAAGACACGTAAAATGTCATGCGGATTGATAGGCCCATCCATAAGAGGCTCACCTGCTTTGACGTAGTCGCCTTCATTTACTGCAAGATGGCGACCCTTGTTAATCAAGTAATCTTTTGCTTCTCCTACTTCTGGAGTAACAATAAGCTTTCGCTTACCCTTCGTATCCTTCCCAAAAGACACAATGCCGTCGATTTCTGTAATCACAGCTGCATCTTTTGGCTTCCGTGCTTCAAAGAGTTCCGCAACACGAGGTAAACCCCCAGTAATGTCCTTTGTCTTTGTCGTTTCACGATGAATCTTGGCAATAGTATCACCAGCCGTAAGCACATCGCCGTCATTGATAACAATATTCGCGCCCACTGGAATCATGTACCGCGCTATACGCGAAGATCCTGCAATGCGCAAAATCTCTCCATGACTATCAAGCACAAGCACTTTTGGACGCTTGTCTGAAGCTTTTGACTCAACAATCACTTTATGTGAAAGTCCTGTCACGCTGTCAAACTGCTCCTGCATGGTCAAACCTTCTTCGATATCTTCAAATTTTACCGTTCCTGCACCTTCTGTCAGAATCGGCGTCGAATAAGGATCCCACTCGGCCATCAAGGTACCTTTTTCCACAACGGTATTATCGGCCACCATCAACTTGGCACCATAAACAACAAAATATTTTTCACGTTCGCGGTTATTCTGGTCAATCACAGCAATTTCACCATTGCGGTTCATGACAGTCAGGTGCCCTTCTTTATTGCGAACAGTAATAATATTCAGAAATTTAATCGTACCCCTTGTCTTGGACTCAAGACTCGATTGTTCCGCTCGTCGTGACGCAGTCCCGCCAATATGGAAGGTACGCATGGTCAACTGTGTGCCAGGCTCCCCAATAGACTGGGCCGCAATGACACCAACTGCTTCTCCGTCTGCAACAACACGGCCACGCGCAAGATCTCGTCCATAACAAGCACTGCAGATCCCTTTTTTCGCTTGGCATGTCAACACGGAACGAATACGTACGCGATCAATACCAGCTTCATCAATCTTTTTCACAAGATCTTCAGTGATTTCTTCATTAGCATGCACAAGCGTTTCGCCTGTCACCGTATCAACCACTTCTTCAAGTGCTATACGGCCCAAGATACGATCGCTCATACGCTCAATAACTTCGCCACCTTCAATCAATGCTGATACAAAAAGACCATCAAAAGTCCCACAATCAGGCTCGGCCACAATAACATCCTGTGACACATCCACGAGCCGTCTCGTCAAGTACCCGGAATTTGCCGTCTTAAGCGCCGTATCAGCCAAACCCTTACGTGCTCCATGGGTTGAAACGAAGTACTGCAACACAGATAATCCTTCACGGAAATTTGCCACAATAGGTGTCTCAATAATTTCCCCGGATGGCTTCGCCATCAGACCACGCATACCTGCCAACTGACGAATCTGCGCATTGCTCCCTCGCGCGCCAGAATCCGCCATCATAAAAATAGAGTTAAACGCAGGACCAGCAATATCTTTCGTATCGCCTTTCCAACCCGTTGGGGCATGAAAGGTTTGCACAGAAAGACTCTTCATCATAGCTGAGGCTATTTGTTCTGATGTCTGTGCCCAGATATCAATCACCTTGTTATAACGCTCACCGTCTGTAATCAAACCTTCAATATACTGATTTTCTATCTCATGAACTTGCTGGTATGCCTTGTCCAAGAACTCTTGCTTCTCTTTTGGCATACGCATGTCATGGACCGATATCGAGATACCCGCCTTCATAGCTTGACGGAAACCTGTTTGCATCAAATGATCCGCAAGCAATACCGTCTTCTTGTTGCCTGTCAATCGGTAACAAGAGTCAATCAGTTCCGCCAAATCCTTTTTACCAAGCACCTTGTTATAGGCAGCAAAATCAATCTCGATTGGTACAATTTCAGATAGGAGTGCTCGCCCAACTGTCGTCTGATGAATAATACCTTGAATACGACAACGAATTTTTGTCTGGAGATCAACAACGCCCGTGTCATAGGCAAAGCGCACTTCAACAGGACTTGCAAAACTCTTGCCCTCGCCTTTTCCAAATGGACGTTCACGTGTCATGTAGTAAAGACCAAGCACAATGTCCTGCGATGGCACGATGATCGGCTTCCCATGTGCAGGCGACAAGATATTGTTAGTTGACATCATCAAAACACGAGCTTCAATCTGAGCTTCAATAGACAAAGGTACATGCACAGCCATTTGGTCACCATCGAAGTCTGCATTAAATGCAGCACAAACGAGTGGATGCAGCTGAATTGCTTTGCCTTCAATAAGCACAGGCTCAAAGGCCTGAATACCAAGACGATGCAAAGTTGGCGCACGGTTTAAGAGCACTGGATGTTCACGCACAACTTCTTCGAGAATATCCCAGACTTCTTGACGCTGCTTTTCAACCATTTTCTTGGCTGATTTAATCGTCGTGACATAACCGTACTCAGAAAGCTTATGATAAATAAATGGCTTAAAAAGCTCAAGTGCCATCACTTTTGGTAATCCACACTGATGCAAGCGTAGTTCCGGGCCCACAACAATAACAGAACGACCAGAATAATCGACACGCTTCCCAAGCAAATTTTGACGGAAACGACCTTGTTTCCCCTTCAGCATATCTGACAGGGATCGCAATGGTCGTTTATTAGGGCCGGTAAATGTCTTCCCACGACGACCATTATCAAAAAGTGCATCCACTGACTCTTGAAGCATACGCTTTTCATTACGAATAATGATTTCAGGCGCATTCAGCTCCATCAGACGACGCAAACGGTTATTTCGATTAATCACACGGCGGTACAGATCGTTCAGATCGGATGTCGCAAAACGACCACCATCGAGTGGCACCAAAGGACGCAATTCTGGCGGGATAACAGGAATGACATCCAGCATCATCCATTCAGGACGGTTTGTTCCACTTGATTTAAATGCTTCAACAACCTTGAGGCGTTTCGAAAGCTTCGTGCGTTGCGCTTCTGATGAGGTCTGCTTGAGCTCCCGGCGCAATTGACGAGAAATAATTTCAACATCAACTTTCTTCAGCACCTCGCGGATAGCTTCACCACCCATGGCTGTCGTCAGACTTAGGCCGTCTTTCAGCAGCTGGCTCATTTTTTCTTCAGAAACAACCGAGTTCTCTTCCAAACCAGAATTGCCTGGCTCAAGCACAAGATAGGCTTCGCAATACAGAACTTTTTCCAAATCCTTGAGCGGGATATCTAACAATGCCCCAATACGGGATGGCAAAGATCGCAAGAACCAAATATGTGCCACAGGTGTTGCAAGCTCAATATGACCAAGACGCTCGCGGCGTACCTTGGACTGAATGACCTCGACACCGCACTTTTCACAGACTACCCCACGATGCTTCATGCGCTTATACTTGCCGCAATTACACTCATAGTCTTTGACTGGTCCAAAGATTTTCGCACAGAACAAGCCGTCGCGTTCAGGCTTAAACGTACGATAATTAATTGTCTCAGGCTTCTTTACCTCTCCATACGACCATTCCCGAATCTTTTCAGGAGAGGCCAAGGCAATACGAATGCCTGAAAAACTTAACGGATCCTTAGGCTTATCAAAAAAATTGAGAAGGTCTTTCATATACTTCCTTATCTCTTGCTACTTCAATAACTCAGCGTAATTCATCAGCTGCGCTCGTATCATCTGATTCAATCAACTCAACATCAAGTGCAAGGCTCTGAAGCTCTTTCACAAGAACGTTAAATGACTCAGGTAACCCTGGCTCAAGCAACTGCTCACCTTTTACAATAGCTTCATACATTCTATTGCGTCCCGTCACATCGTCTGACTTGACAGTGAGAAACTCCTGAAGAGCATAGGCTGCGCCGTAAGCTTCAAGCGCCCAGACTTCCATTTCTCCTAAACGCTGGCCACCGAATTGTGCCTTGCCCCCAAGAGGTTGCTGTGTCACCAAGCTGTACGGCCCAATGCTTCGTGCATGGATCTTTTCTTCAACCAGATGATGAAGCTTCAACATGTACATAATACCAACAGTGACTTCTTCAGCAAAAGGCTCACCTGTCACGCCATCATAAAGTGTCGTCTGCCCACGAGCAGGCAATCCTGCAACTTCAAGCATACGGGCAATATCTGGCTCATGTGCACCATCAAAAACTGGCGTCGCAAAATGCACACCACCTCGGAGGTGGTACGCCATCTTACGCACATCATCATTTGATGCTTTCTTGAGATATGCATCTACTTCAGGATGCTGGAAGGTCTCTCGAAGGAGGTTTCGTAATTTTGTATCCGCAAACTGATCCAGGTATGCAGCAATCCTCTCGCCTATACCATGAGCAGCCCAACCGAGCGTCACTTCAAGCAATTGCCCAATATTCATACGAGAAGGCACACCCAGAGGATTCAGCACCATATCAACTGGTGATCCATTCGCCATAAATGGCATATCTTCCATAGGCACAATACGACTAATAACGCCCTTGTTCCCATGGCGGCCCGCCATCTTGTCTCCCACTTGCAATTTCCGCTTGATTGCGACCTGAACTTTAACCATCTTAATAACGCCTGGTGCAAGCTCATCGCCACGCTTAAGCTTTTCTGACTTGTCTTTAAAAACAAATCGAATTGCTTCAATCTTTTCTTTCGCAGAACGCATAATAGCTGTGACTTCTTGCTCGATTTCATCCTTCACAGGAATAAAAGCAAGCAGATCAAAGGAAATGCCAGCAAGAATTTCTTCTGTCAGTACCTGACCTTTTTTCAAAAGCTCAACAGATCCATCTTCAGAAAGCAACTTCCCTGTCGTTGAAGCGCCAGCCAAGAGCATCGATACCTTCGACAAAGCTGCCCCACGAACTGCATCCGTCTCGATGTACTCATCACGACGGATCCGTGCAATTTGCTCATCTAAGATAGCCTGAGATCTCTCATCAGGATCGGTTCCCTCACGTGCAAAGACTTGAGCATTGATAACAATACCGTTCACACCTGATGAAACACGCAGTGATGTATCGCGTACATCGCCTGCTTTTTCACCAAAGATTGCTCGCAAAAGCTTCTCTTCAGGCGAAAGCTGCGTCTCGCCTTTTGGCGTTACCTTACCTACAAGAATATCCCCAGGTTTGACTTCGGCACCGACACGAATGATCCCACTTTGATCAAGATCGCGCAACGCTTCCTCACCAACATTCGGAATGTCGCGAGTAATGTCCTCTTTCCCAAGCTTGGTATCACGCGCAATGCATTCAAATTCTTCAATATGGATAGAGGTAAAGTAGTCTTCCTTAATCAAACGTTCAGAAATCAAGATCGAATCTTCGAAATTATACCCATTCCAAGGCATGAAGGCGATCAATACGTTTTGACCAAGAGCCAACTCACCTGCATCAGTTGCTGGACCGTCAGCAAGTACATCACCTGCCCTCACCTGATCACCAACTCGGACAACAGGACGCTGCGTCACGCATGTATTCTGATTGGATCGCTGGTATTTCATCAGATTGTAGATATCAACATCTGACCCAAGATCTGCAGCAGAAACTCCGCCACGACGACGCACCACAATTTTGGTACCATCCACCATAATGACCTGGCCTGCATGGCGGTTCACTATGATCTGACCTGAGTCACGAGCCACAATCTTCTCAATACCTGTACCCACCAAAGGTGCATGGGTACGGATCAGAGGCACAGCCTGACGTTGCATGTTAGAACCCATCAGAGCACGATTCGCATCGTCATGCTCCAAGAAAGGAATCAAAGACGCAGCAATAGACACGAGCTGATGCGGAGAAACATCCATGAGCTCGACATCATCAGGTTGTACTAAGGAAAAATCCCCCTTACGACGAGCCGACACCATCTCATTACCCAATTCACGCGTCCTAAGAGCGTCGGGCGATACCTGCGCAATAACTTTGCTTTCTTCTTCTGTCGCTGTGAAAAAACGAATTTCATCGCCGATTTTGCGATTCTCAACAATTCTATAAGGAGTCTCAATAAACCCATACTCATTGACACGCGCATAGGTCGAAAGACTCGCGATCAGCCCAATGTTTGGACCTTCCGGCGTTTCAATCGGACAAATGCGCCCATAGTGAGTATTATGAACGTCACGAACCTCAAACCCTGCGCGCTCACGTGTCAGACCGCCAGGCCCAAGAGCAGACAAACGTCTCTTATGCGTGACTTCAGACAATGGGTTTGTCTGATCCATGAATTGCGAGAGCTGTGAAGATCCAAAGAATTCCTTCACAACAGCCGAAACGGGCTTTTGATTAATCAGGTCATGAGGCATGAGCGTTTCAATTTCTTGAATACTCATACGTTCCTTAATAGCACGCTCCATACGAACGAGCCCTATGCGATACTGGTTTTCTACCAGCTCGCCCACGGCCCGTACTCGACGATTCCCTAAATGATCGATATCATCAATGGCGCCACGACCATTATTAAGTTCACAAAGATAAAAGAGCGTCGACAAGATATCAGCTTGCGTCAAAATAGTCGTCGCTGCAGGTATCTTGTTTTCTGGAAACTTATAATTCAGCTTGAGTCGCCCAACACGCGAAAGGTCATAACGATCGGTGTTGAAAAATAAATTCTCAAACAGCACCTTTGCCGCTTCAATAGTCGGAGGATCCCCTGGGCGCATACGCTTATAGATCTCAATCAGCGCCTCTTCTGGACTCGTAACCTTATCGAGCACTAAAGTGTCTCGAATGAAAGACCCATAAGCAAGATTATCAGTAAAAATCACCTTTACCTGGGTAATGCCACGTGAGCGAAGCTCAGCAAGACGATCTGCACTCAGCTCCTGATTGGTCTCAATCAGGACTTCGCCAGTTGTCTCATCAACAACATCTTCCGATGCAACGCGCGCAATCACGCCATCAATAGGAATTTCAAAAAACTCAATATTCGCATCCTGGATCTTACGAATCACCGATTTGGTAAACTTACGATTCTTACGAACAATAAGCTCCCCAGTCTTTGGGTCAACAATATCATCGTCCGCACGCTGACCAGAAAGAATCTCGAAATCAACTTTCTTGAAATAATGACCCTTTTTATCAATATGGATCGTCTCAATGCGATAGAAATATTCTAAAATCTGGGTATTTGACATACCCATAGCACGCAAAATAATCGTTGCAGGAAGCTTCCGCTTTCTGTCAATGCGAGCATACAGCATATCTTTATGATCAAATTCAAAATCAAGCCATGAACCGCGATGCGGTATAACACGTGCTGAGTAAAGAATCTTGCCGCTTGAATGCGACTTCCCCTGATCGTGGTCGAAGATCACGCCAGGCGATCTATGAAGCTGACTGACCACAACACGCTCTGTGCCATTGATAATGAAAGAACCGGACTCTGTCATCAATGGGATCTCGCCCATATAGACTTCCTGCTCCTTAATATCTCGAATGTTGCGAGTACCCGCTTCCTCATCGACCTCATAGACGACAAGACGCACCGTAATCTTCAGTGGCGCCGCAAAGGTCATACCTCGCTGACGACACTCCAGGACATCATACTTCGGATTTTCAAGCACGTAGCTGTCAAATTCGAGTGACGCAGTGCGATTAAAATCCTCAATAGGAAAAACTGACTTAAATACTGACTGTAATCCAGTAGTTTCCCGACGATCAGGCGCGCAGCTCGCCTGCAAAAACTTCTCATACGAGCGTCTTTGCAGCTCGATGAGGTTAGGAATCTCCACCGGAGATGTAATTCTAGAGAAATCTTTACGAACTCGGCGATTTTCCGAAAAAGGCGAACTCATTCATGCGCTCCTAAAATGACAGTAAAGGCGTTACCGCCCCCAGCCTACCCGATTCTATCAGGAAGGCAAGAGGGGCGGTAGAATTTCCGAGAATACAACGAACAAGAACTAACAGAGACTTACTTAATCTCGACCTTGGCGCCTTCTGCTTCAAGCTTCTTCTTCATATCGTCAGCAGCTTGCTTACTAATACCTTCCTTGACGGTCTTTGGTGCACCTTCAACAAGATCCTTAGCTTCTTTCAGCCCAAGACCTGTGATAGCACGCACTTCTTTGATCACATTGATCTTCTTTTCGCCAGCAGCGACCAAGATCACATTGAACTCGGTCTGCGCTTCTGCAGCTGGTGCTGCAGCCGTGGCAGCTGAAGCTGCTGCAACTGGAGCTGCTGCAGAGACACCAAACTTTGTTTCAAGTTCTTTCACAAACTGCGAAAGTTCCAAAACGGACATGTTTTCGATAAATGACACTACCTGCTCACGTGATACAGCTGACATACGTATTCCCTTTTCTAGATTTCATTCATGCTGCATCCTGCTACATGAATAAATAAATTTCTGACAACCCAAGAAGCAATCCTCACCCCTCGGTCGAAATCTGCAAACAATGCCGGCATCAGGCCTGTTCTGCTGACTTCTTCTTTTCTATTGCAGCAAGCACCGTGACCAGACTTCGAGGCACCGCAGCAAGTACTCCAACAAAGCTACTTATAGGGGCATTCATCGTGCCAAGCACCTTTGCTATCAACACCTCTCGAGCAGGAAGTGTCGCAAGCTCTTCCACGCCAGCAACGTCAATGCGCTTCTGGCCCATAAGACTTTCTTTTAAACGAAATTCTCCATGCTCACGTGCGAAGGTATGCATCACCTTTGCAGATGCAGCAGGATCACCATATGCAAAGGCCACAAGCGTTGGGCCAACGACGCGATCCATCAAATCTTTAGCTTCTGCTCCCAAACCGCCATCACTCATGGTCAACCGCGCGACATTGTTCTTCAGCACCTTGACTTCAGCATTCTGCTGACGTAAAAGCCTTCGCAAAATGTCTGCATCATTGGCATTCAGACCTTTAAAATCAGCAAACAGAGCGACACTCGCATCAGAAAACTTTTTCTTCAGCTGGCCTGCAACTTCAACTTTTCTTGCTTTATTCATACCCATCTCCTACCCACCTGCCGCTATCTGTGCGTCCATATGATCAAGAAGGACGGAAGGACTCATCGTTGTTGACAGCGAGATGCCACGTATATACGTCCCCTTGCTTGTTGGAGGCTTTGCCTTAATAAGCACAGATGTGATCAAAAGAAAATTATCAACCAACTTCTGAACACCAAAAGATTTCTTCCCAATAGGAACATGCACAATACCTGTCTTTTCTGTACGGTATTCCACTTTCCCCAACTTCTGCTCACGAATCGCTTTCGTGACATCAAGAGTAACAGTGCCAAGCTTTGGATTTGGCATCAAACCACGTGGCCCAAGCAGCTTCCCAATCTTAGAAACTGCAACCATCATGTCAGGAGTCGCGATCATCTTATCGAACTCAAACCATCCACCAGAAATTTTCTCAATAAGGTCCTCTGCACCGACTGCATCAGCTCCAGCAGCTGTTGCTTCACGAGCCTTATCTCCTTTTGCAAGTACAGCAACGCGAACACTTGTCCCTAATCCATGAGGAAGAACCACTGCGCCGCGGACCATCTGGTCTGCATGCTTTGGATCAACACCAAGATTAAAAACAGCTTCCACTGTCTCATCGAATCCTGCAAATGCGATATCAAGAAGAAGCGGGAACGCTTCTGTGACAATATGCTTCTTACCCATCTCAATACGAGCCGATGCAGCTGCGTACTTCTTACCACGACCCTTAAAACGGGCGGTTTTTTTAGATTTCATACATCCTCACAGTGGTTCAAACGCACCTCATGATGCTCCCACATATTTATTAATCGACGATCGTAAGACCGGCGCTCCGCGCTGTCCCTTCAATAGAACGCATAGCAGCTTCAATACTCCCGGCATTCAAATCAGGCATCTTCAGCTTTGCTATCTCTTCAATCTGACTGCGAGTCACTTTTCCAACTTTTGTCTTATTTGGTGTCCCAGATCCTTTTTCGATACCAGCTGCCTTCTTAAGCAACACTGATGCCGGAGGTGTCTTCGTTATAAAGGTGAACGAACGATCTGAATACACAGTAATGATAACTGGTATGATCGTCCCCTTTTGATCCTGTGTCCGCGCATTATACGCCTTACAGAATTCCATGATATTCACACCACGCTGCCCAAGTGCTGGACCTACGGGTGGTGCTGGATTTGCTTGCCCTCCAGGAATCTGGAGCTTAATCTGACCTACTACTTTCTTCGCCATACAACAAACCTTCCCTAAAGGAAATCAAACTGCGTTACTCGTGCTCAAGAACTCTACGTACCAAGTATTTTAGCTTTTTTCAACCTGAATAAAATCTAACTCAACAGGCGTTGATCGACCAAAGATACTCACAAGCACCTTAACCTTGCCCTTATCAGGATTAACGTCCTCAATTGTCCCACTGAAATTTGCAAATGGACCATCAACCACCCGAACATTTTCGCCTTCACGAAAAGAAACGCGTGGGCGAGGCTTCACTTGCCCTTCAGCGATACGGCTCGTCATCTTCTGAACATCAGACTCTGGCACCGGCACTGGCCGAATCTTGTCGCCAACAAATCCCGTGATCTTTGGCGTATCTTTAACTATATGCCATGACTCATCAGTGAGAATCATCTTCACGAGAATGTATCCAGGGAAAAATCGCCTTTTGGTTGTCTTCTTTTGACCTTTAACCAGTTCAACGACATTTTCTTCTGGCACAATGATCTCGCCAAAGAGCATCTCTTTCTTGAGCGACTTGATACGCTCCTCAAGCGATGCCTTTGCCTTATTCTCAAAACCAGAATAGGTATGCACAACATACCACGCCATATTCTCAACTTCTTGTTTTTGCGGAGTCTCCTGTGTCATACTCTCCCCTCCTTAGAGGATCCACTTCACGAGCTGACTCCAGCAATAATCCAGAAAACCAAGAATCATCCCCGAAACCAACACCATCACAATCACTACACCAGTCGACCGACGTGTCTCATCAACAGTCGGCCATGTCACCTTCGAAAACTCGCTCATCACTTCGTTCATGAACTGGTTGCTCGCCTTGTTCAATACAAGAATCAAGAAAAGCAAACACCCACTACCACCAGAGATGCCCTTTAAAAGCACATCCAGGTGAGCAACTTTCATCTCAAGATCATAGATCCCAGATACCTTCTGACCTGCAGTATACAGCATATACGCAAGTAAAACCGAAGCCCCAAGATAACTTAAACTTACCCACTTCTGATATCGACTTTCCATAGTGCATCCCGCGTTTCCATGCTTTATGGCAGGGCAGGAGGGATTCGAACCCACAACACGCGGATTTGGAATCCGCTGCTCTAGCCATTGGAGCTACTGCCCTACATCTATTTACCTTCGCGATGCGCAGTGTGTTTTCGGCAAAACTTACAAAACTTCTTAAATTCAAGCTTGTCGGTCGTCTTCTGCTTGTTCTTTGTCGTACCGTAATTTTTACGCTTACACGCTGTGCAATCTAAACTTACTATCACTCGCATACCAATCTACCTCATCTGATCAGGCGAGAGGACATTCACACCCTCTCGCCTGCATAGCTCTAGGCTATAATCTCAGCTACAACACCTGCGCCAACCGTTCTGCCGCCTTCACGGATAGCAAAACGAAGTTCTTTTTCCATAGCAATCGGCGCAATCAACTCTACTTCGATGGCGATATTATCGCCAGGCATAACCATTTCAACATTTTCAGGCAGCGTGACGACACCTGTTACGTCTGTGGTACGGAAATAAAATTGTGGACGATAACCTTTGAAAAACGGTGTGTGACGACCGCCTTCTTCTTTGGTCAAAATGTAAGCAGATCCCTTGAACTTTTTGTGAGGAGACACTGAGCCTGTATGCGCAAGAACCTGACCACGCTCAACATCTTCCTTCTTAGTTCCGCGCAGAAGTGCTCCGATATTGTCGCCAGCTTCACCAAAGTCAAGCAGCTTACGGAACATCTCAACACCCGTCACAACTGATTTCGTTGTTGGACGAATACCGATAATTTCCACTTCTTCGCCAACCTTGATCACGCCACGTTCAATTCGACCGGTAACAACCGTACCTCGACCCGAGATCGAAAACACATCTTCAACAGGCATAAGGAACGGCTTGTCGCGTTCACGTGCTGGCTGCGGAATATAGGCATCAACCGCTTCCATAAGCTTTAAAATCGCCTCTTCGCCATACTCACTAGCTTCGCCTGCCAACGCCTTAGTTGCAGAACCCTTAATGACAGGAATAGAATCGCCAGGATACTTATACAACGATAGAAGTTCGCGAACTTCCATTTCAACAAGGTCGAGCAATTCCGGATCATCGACCATGTCGCACTTATTCAAGAAAACAACAATCGCTGGCACACCAACCTGACGAGCAAGCAAAATATGCTCACGTGTCTGAGGCATTGGACCATCGGCTGCCGAAACAACTAAAATAGCGCCGTCCATCTGTGCAGCACCAGTGATCATGTTCTTCACATAGTCAGCATGGCCCGGGCAGTCAACGTGTGCATAGTGACGATTCAGCGTCTGGTACTCAACGTGCGACGTATTAATCGTAATACCACGCGCCTTTTCTTCAGGCGCATTGTCGATTTGATCGTATGCACGAGCTTGCGCCCAGCCTTTCTTTGCTAAAACAGACGTAATCGCTGCTGTGAGCGTCGTCTTCCCATGGTCAACATGACCAATTGTTCCAATATTACAATGAGGCTTATTGCGCTCAAACTTTTCTTTCGACATCTGCTCTGGTCCTCCGGTTTATGCTCTCAACCTTGTCATGTACGACTCTTCTTTCACCTCAGTTGCCTTGTGGCAACTTCAGGCACTAGCTCAAGCCCCTTTAACAAACTTTTCTCTACAAGAGAAATGAATCTACTACCTCGATCGCAGCAGCATTCTCATAGTCCATCTGTGCTACACTACTTTTACAAAAAAACCAAGCTCCATCTGGCTTTTTTTCCAGATGGAGCTCTTGACGGGACTCGAACCCGTGACCTCTCCCTTACCAAGGGAGTGCTCTGGCCATCTGAGCTACAAGAGCAAAAATGGAGCGGGAGACGGGACTCGAACCCGCGACCCTCAGCTTGGAAGGCTGATGCTCTAGCCAACTGAGCTACTCCCGCACGCATATGATCTGGTGGAGAGAGAAGGATTCGAACCTTCGAAGACGTAAGTCGCCAGATTTACAGTCTGGTCCCGTTGGCCGCTTGGGTATCTCTCCGCAGTAGAGGGATACTATGCTATAGAAGAGTCGAAAGACAAGAAGAAAGTCAATTACCCCAGCCTAAAGGCTTCGATTTGAAGGAAGACCAGGGCAAATAGTCATACAAATTGACACCTATCAGACACCTTCGTCCTTTTTCGTACCTGACAAAACGAAAATAAACCTCATAAGGATCGAAAAGAAGGCGGATTTTAGAAGAAGAACAAAGGGCGCTACAGTGAGCTGACACAGAGGATGACGCACTCACATCTCAACAGAAAAAGAACAGGGACCCTCGCATAACAATGGTGGAGCTGGAGAAGGGACTCGAACCCACGACCTGCGGTTTACAAAACCGCTGCTCTACCAACTGAGCTACTCCAGCGCATTCCCAAGATGCCCGAGCACGAGCGCAGTTGCAACAGAAACATTCAGCGAGGTTACCACATTACCCACAGATGGAATCCCGCACATCATATCGCATGATTCTGCCGTCAATCGACGCACACCTTTTTCTTCATTTCCAACAACAAAAAGCCACGAACGATCGCGTGGCACAGACCGAAGCGACGTTTTCGCATGTTCACTCGTACCAAGCACCCAGAGTGAGGCCTCTTTTGCTTTTTCCAATGCTCGCTGTAAATTCGTCACACGCCAGCATGGCACAGCCTCCATACCACCTGATGCAATATCATAGACAGTTGCAGAAAGCGGTGCCGACCGCAACTCTGTCATCACAATGCCTCTCACACCAAAGAAAGCAGCTGATCTCACAATAGCACCGACATTTTGCGGATCTTCCAAAGAATCAAGCGCGACCCAGACGGAATTCTCAGGGCCTGTGAAAAAATTTTCATACTCGTAGCTGCGTGGCAAAACCCAGGCCTCAGATGCTCCTTGACGCTCCTGGCTTCCTCTTCCTCCCGTCAACTGCCCACTACAAGGGATCCCTGCTTTTTGCGCTGCTTGCAGAACCTGCCCCCAAGCAGGCGTATGCCGCGCAGGATCGACCCCAATACGAACAACATCCTTAGGCCTTGCTTGAATTGCAGCAAGCACACTATGAGGATTCAGTAATCGAAGAGCATCAGTAGCTACGCGCAAAGATCGCCTCCACACTCTTACCGGTGCTTTGCGTGCCACAGTGCACACATGCACCATCCACATACTTCACATTACCTGCATCATCAATTGGCAAGCACCGTATTGTCGCCTTTAACTGCTCTTTTAAAGATGCCTCGCACGCTACAGCACCACACCACGCACCTCGTACAAAGCCCTGCTCAATATGCTGCGCAAATGTTTCCGGCGCACCTGCGAAGGTCAAGGTCTCCAACCTTGCCCGGGCACACGCCAACATATCAGCCTGCATCACACCCAAAAGGCGCCTTGATTCACTCACCACCTGTGAAAGCTCCATCTGCAGCTTCTCTCGCGTATCACGCCTCACAAGTGTCACACTACCACGATCAAGGTCCCGCGCCCCGATATCGATACGTAGAGGCACCCCGTGCAGTTCAGCTTCAGCAAATTTCCAGCCTGCTTGCTTAGTCTCATCAGCATCGATACGAACCTCTATCCCAAAAGAGCCCAGCTGAGCTGCAACTTGCTGACATGCCTCAAGAACCCGCTCATTCCCAACCTTACCTAAGATAGGCACGATAACGATAGGCTCTGCTGCAACTTTTGGCGGCAGCACCATGCCTTGATCATCAGCGTGGGTCATAATCAAACCGCCAATCAGGCGCGTTGAAACTCCCCAGCTCGTTTGAAAAACATGCTTTTTCTGTCCATCACGATCTAAAAACATTGTGCCAAATGCTTGGGAAAAATGCTGACCTAAATCATGTGAAGTACCTGCCTGCAGTGCCTTACCGTCTTGCATCATAGCCTCAATACAGTACGTCTTATCAGCACCTGCAAAGCGCTCACTATCCGTTTTCTGCCCCACAATCACGGGCATCGCCAAGACCTCTTCAGCAAAATCACGATACGAAAAAAGCATCCTGAGCGTCATAGCCCGAGCGTCGTCAGCAGTCGCATGACACGTATGCCCTTCCTGCCAAAGAAATTCCGTCGTACGCAAAAACAGCCTTGTACGCATCTCCCAGCGCACCACATTCGCCCACTGATTGATCGCAAATGGCAAATCCCGGTAGGACTGGATCCACTTGGCCATCATACTGTTAATGATTGTCTCAGAGGTAGGCCTAACAATAAGCTTCTCCTCAAGATGCTTCCCACCAGCCTCGGTCACAACAGCGCACTCTGGAGCAAAGCCTTCGACATGCTCTGCTTCTTTTTGCAAAAAACTTTCAGGGATAAAAAGGGGGAAATAGGCATTCTTCGCGCCAGCCGCACGAATCCGCACATTCAGATGCTGCTGCATCTTCTCCCAGATAGCATAACCCTCTGGACGAATGACCATGCAGCCCTTGACCGGACTATAGTCAGCAAGCTCAGCTTGGAGCACAATGTCCTGGTACCACCTAGAAAAATCAACTGAACGCTGCATTATCTTCTTCTCTGCCATGGACGGCATGCTAGCGCATTGTGAGCTACGCTTCAATCCCTTAAAGAAAAAGATGGGAAGAAAAAATGCTCTCTTCCTGAGGATCAAGAGCTATGTTCTATTGCCACTAAATATCATAATCGCGCACTATTAGTGTTGATACCAGGCACTAAAAATAAACAATAGATACACTAATTAATATAAACATCTCATGAAACCTGTTCGTTTTTAGCCGAACTCCTCCTAGATCTGCCGCTCTCTTTCAAGTTCGCTAGTCTTGATCGCCTCGTTATTTGCCTCTTGAAATTCTTCTCCCTTTCAAACAGGATGGCAGCAAGCCGGCGCCGCAACATCGCACTCTCACATTGGATGCCATGCCCCATGTTATGCGCTGAAGGAAACGCACTCGGATTTGTGGTATACAATGTCCTTCTTCATCCCCCTGGTACCTTCAGACGACAAAGGGGTCAAAGATTCTTCAAAGACACCCTTTGTTCTCTCTCACGTAATTGAGCGCATTTTTGACGGCGTATCCCTCATCTAAATAACGAGGCGCGTTAACGCTATGCTTTGACGCAGAGACACCCTCTCTGTGAATCAGACGGAAAAAATCGCGTGGATAACAAAAAACCCGAGAACTATCTATAATATAAGTGTAAATAATCATAAAGATCAATTCATTATCGCATAGATCTCAAACAGACATTCGTGACCAATTTGCTGTGCCGAAACAAGGTTGATCTAGGCTTAGAAAATCCTCTTTTATTTTTTATATAATTATCGTACCATCAAAAGAGCTACAAGGGATTGAAACCAGGGAGAAATAGAATGCACGTTTTTTCACTAACCTTCATTGTGACACTATTTTGGCATGGTACGGCAGCGATTGCAGCCCCGACCAGGCGCGTTATACGCGAGCACGCTGCTAGGGCAGCCGAAGCCCGCGTCGAAGCAGCTCAGGCAGCACAAACCGAGCCTCTTTGCGATGCCCCCCATCAAATGCTGCAGACAGATTATCAAGCTCTATCCAAGCCGTAACACAACCCGCCGCACAACAAGAACTCGTAGAAAAAACGTTTCCGAATATACAAGAACTGAAGCACTTCTTAGATCAAAGCAACGAGAACATTCAAAAACTAAAAATTCAACTCAATTTTCAAATGTCAGAAAGATCATTAGATTTAACAAAATTCAAAAACCTAAAAGAATTACAGATAGTATCTAGGCGCCAAGCTCCTTCGCTTTCAATTAATCTTAACACACATACAATAGAATCTTTACGTGTCGTCCCAGGTATAGAAATAGCCAACCTGACTGTAGATCGATTTCCAAAACTCAAACTACTTCATGCTCATCTTGACGATAAGGTTCTCAGCTACATCTCGAGTGCACGAACATTAGAAACCATTCAAATACATTCCACAAACGAAAACGTTGAGTTTCTCTGCTCTTCAAACATGTCTCACCTAAAAAGCGTTAGTCTTATCTTCACCCCTTTAGGCAAAGCACCTTGGGAAAGGTGCACGACATCCCATGAAACTGTCCACAGCTTAAATGTGCATATAAATAACCCTAACAATCAAAATGAATCAAAAAATCTAGGCGATTTTTTCAAGTTTGCTTTTACGTATATGCCGAACATTAAATCCCTAACTATTCGCGAAGGACTCAGTGGTAATACACAAAACTTAACAAACATTATAAAAAGTTTTACTCATCTTAACTTTCTAGAGATCGGCACACCAAATGACTCAATCATTACCTCAATAGAACAAGCTGCGATAATATCCGGATGGAGTTTTTTACGCAGCAACCCGCCATCCTCATCAGGCAGCCGTACAGTAAAAATACTTATCAAAAACACTCCACACTGGATTGTTATCCCTTAAAAAGTTGCCTTACGGCACCTCAATCCCAAAGAGCTTCATCTTGCGATGCAAATGGGTACGTTCAATAGCAAGCGCTTGCGCCGCTTTTGACACGTTCCAATCATGCTCACGGAGCGCTTTGACGATCAAACTCCGCTCAAATTCTGAACGCGCATCTCGCAAGGTACGCGATTGCGAATCTACTTGAGGAATACCAGGCAAGTACTGCGAAAGCTCCTGTGCGCCAAGCGCTTCAGCTGAATCGGCAGCTAAAATCACGAGGCGCTCCACACAATTGCGTAACTCGCGCACATTTCCAGGCCATGGCATGGCCTGCAGAATATCCATTGCATCTAGCGTGAGTGCACGGTTTTGCCGACCATGCTCTGCGCTGCATTCCTTCATAAAATAGGCAACAAGCTCGGGAATATCCGAGGCACGATCGCGTAATGGCACAACAGTAAAAGGAATAACGTTGAGCCTATAATAAAGATCTTCACGGAATTGACCATCACGCATTGCTTGATGCAAATCCTTGTTCGTGGCAGCCACAATCCTAACATCCACCGAAATAGACTGCCCGCCGCCCAGTCGCTCAAATTTCTGCTCTTGGAGGATACGTAAAATTTTCGCCTGCGTTTTCAGCGACATATCCCCAATTTCATCTAAGAACAGCGTCCCTCCATGAGCAAGATCAAATTTTCCCCGGTGGAGCTGGACTGCGCCTGTAAAAGCACCCTTTTCATGACCAAAGAGCTCACTTTCAATAAGTTCCTCGGGTATAGCAGCGCAGTTCACCTCAATAAAGGGACCCGCATACCGCAACGATAGAGCATGAAGAGCATGGGCAACGAGCTCCTTGCCTGTACCATTCTCACCAGTAATCAGCACTGAACCCGTTGTAGGCGCTACGCGTGCAATAAGAGCACGCAGATGCTTCATAGCTTCTGAACTACCAACCATCACGCGTGAACGATGATTGCGAGAAACCTGACGCCGCAAGGCCTGATTCTCCCGAGCAAGCTCCTCTGTTTGCAATGCTCGCTGCATAAGTACCAAAAGGCGCTCAAGGGAGAGCGGTTTTTCAATAAAATCGTAAGCACCTAGCTTCATAGCACGTACCGCAGTCTCAATTGTTCCATGCCCTGACATGATAAGGACACATTGCTGAGGCACAGCTAAACGCAAGGCCTCCAGTGTTGCCAGTCCATCCATACCTGGCATCCATATATCGAGCAGTACAATACTGACATCAATGTGCTTCAGCTTTTCAAGACCTTCAGCACCAGAAAGAGCTGTCTCGACACGGTATCCCTCGTCACGGAGCGCTCCTGCAAGCGACTGGCATATTGCTTGTTCATCATCAATAATAAGGACACTTCGCGCCATTTTTTTCCTTAAACCTGTTGAAATCGTAACGTTGTCGGCAACTCTATCACAAAATGCGTCCCCCCACCAGGTACCGAACGCACACGTATAAACCCATCATGATCGTTAATAATACGCTTCACTATAGCAAGCCCAAGACCTGTTCCTTCTTTTTTTGTAGAAAAATAGGGCTCAAAGACACGGACCCTCACTTCCTCTGGCATGCCTGGCCCATTGTCTGAGAACTCGACAATAGCGAGTTCAAGCTCCTTATCGAAGCGCGTCGTTACCTCGATTGCCGCATGCTCACTGCATGCTGCAATCGCATTATCACAAAGATTAATAAACACACGCTTCATCTGCTCATAATCAAAATCAAAAACAGGCACTGTTTGAAAATGCTTCACGAACCGAGTCGATGGATGCGCCTGCTCATAGAGCCCGAGCACCTCAGTCAGCGCCTGAACAATGTCTGCTGGCGCAGGTGAGACTTCAGGAAGTCGTGCAAAATTCGAAAATTCGTCCACCATTTCCTTCAAAGCATCAGTGTGCTGGACAATAGTGTCTGTACACTCAGCAAGCAAAGCCCCATCAGGCCCACCATGATCACGAAAACGCCGTTTGAGCCTTTGTGCTGACAGTTTAATAGGTGTTAAAGGATTTTTAATCTCATGTGCAATGCGTCGCGCGACCTCTCGCCACGCCATCTCTCGCTGCGCATGAATTGCACGTGTCACATCGTCAATCACCACGACAACCCCTGTATGCGAGGACGCACCCATAACGCGCGTTGCTGTGGCAGAGAGCGTCCTATTATACCCTTCAGCTGTTTGCATGCTCCAGCTCACTCGCTCAATACGAGCCTCATTTTTTTGCATGCAAGAAAAGGCTTTATCCAGCAGCTGCATAAGCTCAGGCGACAAAGGAAGATCCCGGTAATGCATCGGCCGGTGGAGCACCTGAAAACCAAGGAGCTCACCCACGGCATCATTAAAAAGCGTCACATCCCCTTCAATTCCAACTGCAAGCACTCCTGTTTCAATATTGGCAAGTATTGCCTCAAGCTCCCCACTTCTTTTTTCTAAATCAAACCGTGCAGCATTGAGTCGTTCGCGATTATCGCGAAGATCCTTAGTCATCTTGTTAAACGATCCAACAAGAACAGCAATTTCATCAAAACCTGCACTCAGGATTTCAACATCTAAATTCCCGGATCCCACCTCTGTCGCGCCCTGGACAAGACGCGCTACAGGATCAGTGAGTTCACGTGCCATGAAAAGCCCTATCCAAATTGCCACAAAAACAATCACAAGTGTAATCATAATAAGGATCACAAGATATGTAGTCTTCATGGGGTACTTAAGAGGATTAGTACCCTTATAATCATCATAGACACTCGCTATTTCATCGACACGAGTACGCAAACTGAGCGGTACATAGAAATTTACCACCACAATACCTATAACTCTTTTTTCTTCTTCCCCCATCGACCATACTGGTGCAAAACTTCGTATGATATCACCGAATTTTGCTGCTTCTACAACAGATACAAATTCGCCTCGAGACACCTTATCAAGGTCTTTGCCGGAGGCTTTTTTGTACATCAAATGAAGCGATTGCGACGCTTTCTCGGCCATCATGTAATCGAAAAATGGCCCGTAATAAAACTCAAGCGCGTCAATAGCAAAAAGTTCCCTCTCATGCCGGAGAAAACGCTTCAGCGCAGGCGACATCCGCATACGAGACAGCTCCTGCGCACAACGAATGCGGATCTCGTCGGCAAGATGACGTGCAAAATGTGTTGCTGTCTGATCTGTATTCTTATAATATGTGTGTGTTATTTCAAGTGACGCTTCCAGCGTATTTTGAATCTTGAGCGAAAACCACTTATCGAAGCTTGAATTAATATAAAGAGCTGAAATAAAAAAAAGCATCAGTGTGGGTATGATAGAAAATGCACAAAAAGCAAGCACAAGACGCGTCTTGAGTCGCGCACCCAAAACGCGACGCCTTCTTTCCAAGAAAAGCTTACCAATATTACGAAATATTAACCAGATGAGCCCAATTAATATAATTATATTGATATTCAGTAAACCAAAAAAAAAGATCGAATTAACAAAAGGCAGCACATGCGCAATGCGCGTCAATTGAAACTCAGCAATTGTGAGTGCTATAAAAAGCGCACCAAGAAAAAAAAGAAGAATCCCCTCCTTTTTTCTTTTTTGCTCTTCACGAGTCAACATATTTTGGTCGATCCACCTGATTGAGAGAAAAAGACAGTGTCTCAGTGCGATTCACACCGTTCGCCTTAGCTGTCCGAAGCGCTTCGGCCGCCAGATGAAAGAGATCTGGCAATTTAGCCTGACTGCCTTGCTCAGCTGACAAAGACGCAACGCCGCAGCACGCAGTGAGTCGAACGGACTGCTTCTGACTTTTGAAAACACTTGACTGAACAAAGTGTCGCAACTGATCTGCAAATTTTTCAGCATCCTCAGCATTTGTATCAGGAAAGAGAACACAAAACTCATCAGCCCCAACACGCGCCAGCATATCTTGCTGACGCAACATGCGCTTCATGTGCCCAGCAATATCCTGCAACAAGCCATTTGCACCAGTAAATCCAATATCTTGATTAACAGCACCAAACCCATCAAGATTCATCAGCACCATGGAGACGCCGATTTGTGATTTGCGACTGCGAATTAAAACCTCATCACCTCGACGAAAAAACGTTTTCATATTCAAAAGACCAGTGAGTTCATCAATTGCCGACAATTCATCAATCCGATGATGCGCTCTTTTGAGAGCATCGTGGACTTCTTTTTGCCGTGTCAGTGCACGGATAACAACAAAAAACGAAAGTGCATCGGGAGGCCCAAGATAAATAGCATCAACTCCAAAACTCCATATCTTCTCTATATGTTCACGTTTTGCATTATGCGCGCAGACAAGCAGGGGCGTATACTCACCCTCAGCTAAAAGCCTCATTTTTGCAACAATCTGGAGATCACTTTCAAAACCTGCAGCATCCTCAATATCAAGACCTAAAATTACCATATGTGGCTTCCATGCCTTGACCCGGTGAAGCCCGTCATCAAGATTAGTTGCCACATTTGTTATATTTTCCGTAGCCTGATTCTGCTCACGAAAAAGAGAAACCACTGCATCAGCACGTGACGCGTTCTTTTCTATCACAAGGACTCGCATACGCACCTTCCCTATACTCTCACTATAGCACCAAAACAAAGTCCATACGATCAATCAGATTGTCTGACAAAAACAGTTGTATAAAATAGACTACCCAAACGCTTCTGGCATCGATACACTCAGAAACGGAGGTCTTTGCCCATGCTTGATTTTTCTCTCTCTGATGAACAAACACAGCTCCAGGAACTTGCCCGTGACTTTGCGCGCAACGAGATCATACCAAGCGCCGCCCACCACGACAAAACTGGTGAGTACCCCCACGCCATTGCTGAAAAAGCATGGAAACTTGGTCTTATCAATACTCATATTGACCAAGCCTATGGCGGTCTCGGCCTCGGAGTCCTTGATGCCTGCATTATTGCTGAAGAAATTGCTTATGGCTGCTCAGGCATAGCCACAGCCCTTGAGGGCAACAGTCTTGCTTCAGCACCAGTCATTGTCGCAGGTTCTGAGGAACAAAAAAAAGAATTTCTTGGACAACTCACAGAAAAGCCCTGCTTTGCAGCTTACTGCGTCACGGAGCCAGGTGCGGGCTCTGATGTGACAGGCATCCAGACCATTGCCAAAAAATCAGGTTCAGATTACCTCATCACTGGGTCAAAAATGTGGATCACCAACGCTGGCGTTGCCGATTGGTACTTTGTCCTCGCCTACACTGACCCATCACTGAAGCATAAAGGTATGACAGGATTCCTTGTCCCGTCGAAAACGCCTGGCATTACTGTTGGCAAAAAAGAATGGAACATGGGACAACGTGCAAGCGACACGCGTGGCATCACCTTTGAAAATGTCAGAATTCCAGAAAAATACCGACTCGGCAAAGATGGCGATGGCTTTAAGATTGCCATGAAAGCTTTTGACCATACACGTCCCGTGATAGGAGCAGGTGCTGTCGGTGTCGCAAGGCGAGCCATGGAGGAAGCAACAAAGTATGCCATGGAGCGCAAAACTTTTGGCCAATCCTTAGCCTCACATCAAGCTATCAGCTTTATGATCGCAGATATGCTCAAGGATATCGAGGCTGCCCGTCTGCTTGTCTACCGAAGCGGATGGCTTATTGATCGTGGCGAACGAAACACAAGAGCTGCAGCAATCGCCAAGGTCTTCGCCTCTGACATGGTGATGCGCGTTACAACAGATGCCGTTCAGATCTTAGGTGGCTACGGCTACTCCCAAGAGTATCCTGTAGAAAAACTTATGCGCGATGCTAAGCTCTACCAGATTTACGAAGGCACAAGTCAGATTCAACGACTTATTATCAGCAAAGAGATCTTTGACCGCGCATGATCAGACGCTTTGCATCAAGGTGCATCGTTCTGAAAAAGGCGCGCTTCTTTGTCAAACTTTAACGCGCCAGCAAGGCTTCTGCATGATCAAAGTCAGCAGCCAGCATGCCAAGCTGCATGCAAGTCTTTTTCAACCACTCACGTTTGGCGTCTGGAGCATAGCCAATACCCGATTTTTTGATGGCGTGTTTAAAAGAAGTTTTGATGGACTTGCTAGATCGCCTGCCCATCTAGAAGAGGCCTATGATTGCATTCAATGCCTCAAGCATTTTATCCCTCAAAATGAATCTACGGGCATCTTCTTCCTTGTCCTTATCCATGCCCTAGATCTACTTGCCTCAGGTCAAGACCCTAAAACCATTCGCATGATCTTCCAGGCAAAACTGCTTCGTTTCTTAGGCCATATGCCAGATCTTGCACACTGCTCAGTGTGCAACACCCACCCATCAGGAAGCGTCCTACTGCATACATCAGGCTGGCAATGTCAAAAACATGGCCCAGGTCCTATGACCCAGGCCCACTATCTTAATCAGCTCGCACGTATCAGCACACAACCCATTAGGCAGTCTTGCCATATAGCAATTCCACCTAACATACCCAGATGGGTAGAGCGCATCCTTTACTCTTCCGACTCTTCTTCAAGTTCCTTATGATGCTCGTGACGCTTTGAGCAAAAAGGACATTTTCGCTGCTCGGCACTGAAAACCTGGTGCGCCATCGTACTTTTAAAAGCAAGTTTTGCTGCAAGCGCCTTGCCTGTACTCTCAACAACTTTATCTGCTGCAGCTTTATAGTCTTTTTCAGTTGATTCTGAATTCGACATTACTTTCTTATAATTCAATTGAGCAAGCTCAACTGCTTCCTTTAAATAGATAGCTTCTTCCTTGAACTTAAAAAAGGCCGCCTGAGCCTTCTCATGCTGCTCTTTTGTGAACTTGTGCTTCTGGCAATGATGCCGCGATTCTTCCTGTACAACTACCTCTTCCGCATGAACTCCAATGGTAAGACAAAATAATGCAATAAAAAATACACTTTTCATACACTTCCCCCTGTAAAAAGGGTAGCACAGCCCAATGAAGATTGGAGAAAATACTGCCAATCGCCTTGCCCACAGGAAGCCACGCAACACAAAAGAAATGCGGTACAAACATCATCTGCAAGAACTAATGACATCAGGCGCCATTTTTAAGACACTTACCTGGACACAAAAAGCTACCTTTTAGGTAGATATCCAAATTTTTGGAAAAGCTGGCAAAGAAATAATAAGCTCCTCTAGTAGCGACTTAGGGGCAAAACTTGTTCTCGAACTCTTATTGAGCCTCGGAACGTCAAACCTCTCTGATCTTTTTTGGATTCCCCCATTGACGACAACCACATTTATGAGCAAAATCAGCCTAGCTCTCGACACGGCTTCTCGGTACCCAGAGACCAAAGATCATGCCGTCTACACAAAGTTGAACGGAAAGTCTAAAATAACCCAGAGGAGCAAGCCCGTATAACGGCTACGCAAACTCATCCACTCTGCACTGCCTTTTATTTATGGCTCGATATAAGTATACCTGCGACTTGATGAGCTAGAGCCCCGACGGCCGACGGATCGCATGAATGTATGCTCGCGGCCAGGCGACGCCGTTCGGCTGCCTCAGCACGAAGACGCCTCTGCCCCTCCGGGCTGCACTTTTCAGCTTCCTCAGCAGCACGTATTTCAGCTTCCTTAGCAGCACATATTTCAGCTTCCTCAGCAGCAAGTTTTTCGGCGTCGGAACGAACCTGACTAAAATGCCTTCGGGTCCTCGATACAGTCGTCGTGTTTACACTTCTGTGCTGCTCGACAACCCCGCGCAAATCCGTCGGCCGGGCAGCAATAGCCGAAGAGCTGTAACCAAATACTACAACAATTAATGTTAATAAAAAAATACGCACTTTTTCTCCTCACATTTCGGATGGTTCATAACAACTTTTATAAGTTATAAATGCATACTGCGTGCCATACAGAAATGCACCATGGGTACTCCAGGACCCAGTTCGTCTTATAGAGAGGATCTAACAAAGTGCATTGGCCGCATCCTGCAAGGTAGCGAAACTAGCTCCTGGTTCACGGATGAGATATGATCTGCATCCAGCGCGAACCCCTGCTTCACAATCTGTCATACGATCACCAATCATCAAAGAACGTGTGCAATCAATTGAGAAGTCCTTTGCTGCTTGCAGAATCAAAAAAGGTGACGGCTTGCGGCACTTACAATGCTCATCCGGATGATGCATGCAGATAAAATAAGCATCAGGACACGCGGCCCAAGGGTCTAACAAGACATCCAGTCGCGCATGGACAGCCTGCAATTGCAAAGGCGTGATTTTACCCCTCGCAATACCTGATTGATTTGTTACAACAATCAACAAAAACCCAGCACGCCGAAATTGCTGTAAAGCAGCCCCCACATCTGGGAAAAGACGCAGCACATCAGGATCATGGATATAGCCAGGATCATAGTTCAGCGTCCCATCCCGATCAAGAAAAACAGCGCGTCTCATAGAACAGATATAGAACCTTTTGATGCAAAATGCACCGTGCGTATCGACTAAGAAAAACCATTGTGCGTTGCGCAAAAAATCTTTAAGGGGCTCGGGATACTTTGCTTGTCAGAAAACGGTAAATCAAAGATTCGACTGCAACAAAGAGACCTAATTCTTTAGAGATTCAAACAATCTTATTTCAGAGCCCCTGCCCATCTGCAAACACTCTGTTGAGCTTAGAGAGATTTCGCAATCCCCCCTCAAAAATCGGACAAAGCTATGACCTGATCACAAGAAAACTCGTTACAAGATAGGGCGATCTATTCACCTCATTATTATCTATGATATGAGTCTTGAAAACTACATAAACTTTAGTCACGCATAACCCAGTATCATTTCGTGCATAAAAGACTCACTATTCTAACGACACATCCTACGCACGAAGCTCAAGACATTTTTTACGTCTCGCTTTTCCTGATAGCAACCGCCTCACGCCTATCACTACAAGTTCGTAACTGTCCAATTTGCTTATCAGTGAGTGCCTGAATTTGCTCAAGCATGAGGTCATAAATTTGATCGACACTCGAGGTCGCAAGATCTGCTTTTTCAAAAAACTTCATCTGTTTAGGTCTTATTGCTCGCAGCTGATCTCGAATCAATAATCCATTATAAATAATCACCAGCCTTATTTCAAGATCACCTAAAGTAGCGATGCCGTGCGCATTCATTGTACAAACACCGTCAGCAGTCATTTGAGCAAACAATACTTATATAAACGCATCACTCAGTCCTCGTGAGTAATACTGGTCAAAAGCAATATGTTGTTTTTGGTCATCAGTAAGGGAGCGACCCTAGACCCTGCATGTACGAAGGGTGGATTGCAGCGATTTGCTGAATTGAAAAATGAGGAATTTGTTGCAGAACCCATCCTCGGACTTCCTCGTCGCTAAGAGCGGACTGAGGAGGAGCTTGCCTGGATTACCCGGTTTCTTTGGATTACTTGGTCGAGGACCATCGGAATCATGCGACTAAACAGTACAAGCGGACAAGGAATACAACACAGCAAATAAGAGAACGGGAGCCTCCTCAGTTCAACCTTCATAGAGCGCTATTTTAACATAGCATGTTATAACTGTAAAACAGATGTAACCCAAGCTAAAAACATCAGTTCGATGAATGGAGGTCGTTTTCCTTCGAACAACATCTGCAACGTGCTAGGGGCATCAATCCCATTTTTCTGGCAGGCGAGAATGTAGCTCCCAAGGCGCGCGAAGCGCTTTACCCCACTAGAGATCAGAAAAAAACAGAAATTTTCTGCTGAGCTTTAGTCATACAGAGATCATGCTCGCCTCGATTAAAAGCCTCCTTTGTTTTCACAGGAACGATGCTCCTTGTGTCTCCACCCGTCGATCGACGGGTTTGTTTGCAAAGAATCTCAGGACCAAGTCCTCTGAGAAAACCCAAGTCCATTAAGGATCCTTGCCCAGATCGTATGCTTGGGTGCCACGATACGTCTTGACGCCTCATTAAGATGAAGTGCATCAACTTTCCCTATAAGATCACATCTTTTGAGGTTCCGGATACGAGACCAAGATGATCCAAAGTGCGACTTACTGCATCAAGTTTGTCGTTTTCACCCAATCCTATGGCACAGAACCCTGGTGAATCCGAGCTAGATAAGCGAGGATTACCAACGACCTACATTAAAAATGTTCTGAAAACGTCAGGGGGCAATACGGGTTCCAATAACAACCCCCAGCTTGTCACTATGGGACACTTTTAGCAAAAAACAGAATAGAACTTTTTGACGAAAAGTGCTCATGTAGGCCTATGGTACACTTTTTTCTCAAGCAATTTCTTGGCCGGGACAAAGCAAGCTTGCTGAACCTCCTTCCCTATATCAGGCCCTACAGGCTCCACCTTGTGACCAGCCTGCTACTTGCCATTCCTTTGGCTGCTATCAGAGTCGGGCCTGCCCCACTTGTCCAAGCGACACTTGACGACCTGCTTATTAAAAAAGACACCCATGCATTAATCCTCTACCCTCTTGGCCTTATTGGACTTTACGTGCTCAATTTTGCGGTCCGTTTTGGACACTATTTCTTGTTGCGACATATTGTTATTCGGGTCAATGGCCAACTCAAGCTTGATCTTTTCAAGCACATCCTCGAACAACCCGCTCAGGTCTTTAACCAGGAGAAATGCGGCATCCTCATTGCCCGCACCCTATCTGACCCCGACTTGGTTGATTCAGGCATGAATTGTTTCAATGTCTTGATACGGGAGCCGCTCACACTTCTTCTTCTTTTTTGCTATGCGCTGAAATTGAACTGGTCACTGACACTCATGACCCTTGTTTTAATACCAGCCTTAAGTTTTGTGTTTAAAAATTCAGGTAAGAATCTCAAACGCTACGCAAGCAAGGTTGCGCACCAAAAAGGTGATGCTCTTGCCTTTTTGCAGGAAAACTATAGTGGTATCAGAGTCATTAAGACCTTCCATCTTGAGCCAAAAATCTTAGCAACATTTCAAAAAATAGTAGATGCTTCTATCCGGACTTTGACCAAAGCCTCCCTCCTCGAAGAAGCAGCCCACCCTCTTGTAGAGCTCCTATCAGCAATGGCCCTAGCTCCTATTCTGTACTATGGATGCAAACAGGTCATGCTCGGCCATATGACGGCAGGCGACGTCTTTGCCTTCTTTACAACCTTTGCTCTTATGATGAACCCACTCCGAAGCATGAATGACACCAACATGCGGCTGAATCAGGCAGCTGCTGCATGTGAAAATATCTTTAAGGTCTTTGAGTGGCCTAAAACAATAGACACAGGCACGCGTCAAGACATCCCATTTGAACAGGCACTTGCCTTTCATAACGTTTCCTTTGCCTACCCTGATGCACCTGAGAAAACCATTCTGCACCGTATGAATCTGACCATCCCAAAAGGCGCCCGCATTGGCATTGTGGGTGAAAGCGGCGCAGGAAAAAGCTCTATTACGCTCCTTTTGACGCGTATCTTTGATGCAACGAACGGATCCATCACCTTAGATGGCGTCGATATCCGCTCCTTTCAGACTGAAGCACTCCGCAAAAAACTTGCTGTTGTGAGCCAGGATGTTTTCCTCTTTAATGATTCTGTCGCTGAAAATATCCGCTGCGGACAAGATGCCAGCATGGAAGCTGTCCGCAATGCTGCAGAAAAGGCCCATGCACTTGCATTCATCGACAACCTTCCCCAAGGCATGGAGACTATTATTGGGGACCGTGGACAAAAGCTCTCAGGCGGACAAAGACAGCGCCTTGCCATTGCTCGCGCCTTCCTTCGTGAAGCGCCCCTCCTCATCCTCGACGAAGCTACAAGTGCTCTCGACAACGCATCAGAAGCTGCCATCCAAGAGGCCCTTGAAGAACTCATGGTGGGCCGCACCAGTATCGTTATTGCGCACCGTCTATCAACGATCAGCACCTCAGATCAAATAATTGTTCTGAAAAAAGGCACTATCTGTGAGTCAGGCACTCATGATGAACTCGTCGCACGCAATGGGGAATACGTCAGGCTCCAGCAATTAGGCTGAACCCAGATAGCGTATACGTAAAGAAATATTATTTTTTTACGTATACTTATAGCGCAACAGATCCACTATCTCGATAAAGGCTATCAAGCAACGAATCAATATCGTTTTTCCAGAATTTCATTCTTTCATCGGCATCTGACAAAAGCCCACATACAATGCGCCGCAACGTTTCGTTATCTATACTATAGAGAGGACTATTTGTACAGTAATTTTTATAATATACAGAAGTGTCCGGTAATCCTCTTACAAAAAAACCCTTTACCTCTCTCACCACTTTTTCACCTTTAATGATATGCAGCAGCGTCACTCCCAATGAAAACAAATCGACACTTAATGAATCAAACTCCTTATCCATGCCTTGTATCGCTACTTCGGGAGCAAGATACTCCGCAGTACAGACTGATATTTTTTTCTTTACCTTCCTGGTAGTGGTATTAAAATCAACAAATTGCGATTTAAAATTATCAATCATAATGATATTTTCTGGCTTGACGTCGCGATGATAATAGCCACCTTTTAGCAAGTATCTGTAGGCACGTATCGTCTCTAAAACCAAAAGAGGAGCTTCTGCACTATAAGAAGGTTTTGAAATATTATTTTTCACATACACATAGAGACTAAAATCTCCTAATTTTTTCTGAAAAATCACAAGAGGCTCACCATGCACAGTTGCCGCATAAGATTCTGTTCCATAGAACTTTTTTGCCAAATAAGCTTCTAGCCTAATAGAAATATCCCATGTCTGCGCAGGAGAGAACCCGCTGCTTTTCAACAATACGTAGTCTTGCAATACCCCTATTCTCTCATATTTTACTGCTTTGTAGATTTTTTTAGATCCACCTTCAGCTATGTTTTTAGAATAATCGTCATAAAATATGACCGAATTGCCACCATCGACACAAATATAGAATATGCGTATTCCGTTTATAGAAACGGCATTCAATTCTTGAGGTCCTCTGCCATATTTTTCTAAATCGTTCTTTCTGCATTCAGGCAAAGTAGCTGCATGAAACATTCGCAGAAACTCTACGTTTTCTTCTTTATGAGAAAATCCTGTACTATCTATGATGGTTGACAAATCGACCGCAGGGCCCAAGAATTCCTCAGCTTGCTCACAGCTACTGTCTGGCAATTCGACATGGCCATCTTCGTCATGAGACGAGCCCATCAGCCGTACTCGACTAAGGCCGACAGTACGTCCGTCCGCAAAGGGCTCATTTTTAAGCAAAAACTTTCCCTGATCACAGCCGAAAAAAGAAAATAATAAAAAAATAAATAAATTATTCATTCGCTGACCATCATTATACAATGATGTAATGAAATTGCAACATATCACTACATACATCTTAAGCCGCTCTCACCCTGGTTTCAACTTAATAGTGCGCCACCAAGCTGAGTGACGCACTGATCTATTTTTGATCTACAGAATTGACAAGGAGATAGTCAGCTGAGGTACGCTTAGTTTTGAAATAAACATGCCAAGGAGGCACTCATGACGTA
>CAIUGE010000080.1 GCA_903898645.1 Oligoflexia bacterium
CCAGATCGATGGTCAACGCAAACTCGCAACTGGAAGTACATTGACTGCGTTGTGCTCAGTCCAGACAAGAAGGAGGAAGCTAATGGGCTAAAAAAGAAGGCGGCTTAAAACTAGAGGCGACATCTATCTTGACATCCTCCGGCGCCGCCTCCACCGCCACCCCACCAGCCACCGCCCCCTCCTCCACCAGCATAGACTGTGAGGGTTGTGCCTGGCGATAACGTGAAGGAGCCTGTGGCGGTGGTGCCATTTTGGCCGGATGAACTTCCATTCCCGTTGCCACCCGCAGCAGAACTGACAAAACTGTAGGGATTTGTGATGAGGATGGCGCTTGAGCCACCCCCACCTCCACATTGATAAGGGTTTCCAGTGCCGCCGCCTCCTCCCACCATCGAATAGGATATGACAATAGATTGTGGCAGGCTATTGTTGACGACCTCGCTTGAGGTAATGGTGTGTGTGCAGCTCTGGGCTGCTTGCAGGTAGGCACTAAGAACTGAGAAGTTCTGGTTCATAAGCGAAGCTGAGATTGGGCTCCCAGCAGTAAAGGCATTAGGTATGCTGACTGATGCGAAGGCATTGGTGCACAGTAGGAGAATGAGGTGATGTGCTGGTGCATTTGGTATTCTGTGGTGCATTCTGACTGATCCTCTATGAAATATGATGGGTAGATTCCACTTCGATTTCAAGTGTTTTTAACGTGATGCGTGGTGTCTCCCCTTGGCACAAAATTACCTGAGAGGCGGTTTTGATGGGGTCTAAAGCAAAAAAAATCGCAACGTATGCAGATTTAGTGCATGTGCCTGACAATCTGGTAGCGGAGATTTTGGCATCCTCGAGTTTGGATGCTGAACTGATAAACTCATTTCAAAAAGGGAAAGGTGGCCCGGGAGGTTGACGGATTCTTGATGAGCCCGAAATCCATTGAGGGGATGACGTCGTTGTTCCAGACCTTGCAGGGTGGCGCAAAGACATTGTGCCACATCTGATAGACGCAGAGTCGTATTTTGATGTGTCGCCGCAGTGGGTTTGCGAGGTTTTATCGCCAAGCACTGCGAGAATTGATCGGGTCAAAAAACTCCCCATCTATGCGCGTGAGAAGGTTGATCATGTTTGGCTCATTCATCCAGTAGACAAGACCCTTGAAGTTTACCTGAGGATTGAAAATAGTTGGACCTTGCTGAATGCATGCGCTGGAGATGATGTGATTCGTGCTGCTCCGTTTGACGCAATTGAGATAGATTTGGGTTTACTCTGGTCAGACTGAGTTAGGTTGTTTATCATGGAGGGCGCTTTTAGACTCTGGCTGTTGGGGCATTTTTCCATCCAGGAGCTTCTACAGTCATAGAACTGATTGGAATTCCTTGGTTTTGTAGCTCAAAACAAGCAGTAGGTTGCAGTATAGGTGAGAACGACTGAGCCACCCCCACCTCCACCGTCGGAGCCGCTGATGCCTCCTATGCCAGTTAAAGTACCGCCCCCTGCATTGCCATTTGATGCTCCAGGGCTGCCTAAGCTTCCGCCGTTTGCAGCATTGGCACCGCCCCCGCTACCAAAGCCACCCCCGCCTCCACCATCAGAAGATCCGCTGGTTCCCCTTAATCCGCCACTATTGCCATTGCCTCCAGAGCCGCCTATGTTGCCTCCACTACTGCCTCCGGAGCCCCCAATATAAAGACCGCCTGATGTGCCATTACCAGCTGTAGATATACCGCCTGTACCTCCAGCAACGCCACTGCCGCCCGACGCTTGGTTACCGTTGCTGCCGCCGCTGGCGCTTCCCCCTCCGCCACCATAGAATCCAGCGCCCCCGCCGCCACCCCCTCCCCAGCCACCGCCGCCACCGCCACCAGCATAAACTGCGAGTGTTGTGCCTGGAGATAACGTGAACGAACCTGTGATAGTGCTTCCATTTTGACCTGATGCATTATTATTCCCACTACCGCCTGGAGCAGCGTTGACCAAACTATAGGAGGGATTCATGACAAGGATAGCGCTTGAGCCACCCCCGCCGCCACATTGCGTACCTACTCCGGTACCTCCCCCTCCTCCAATCATCGAATAGGATATAGCGATAGATTGCGGCAGGCTATTATTGACGACTTCGCTTGAGGTAATGGTGTGTGCGCAGCTTTGGGCTGCTTGGAGGTAAGAACCAAGAACTGAAAAGTTTTGGTTCATAAGTGAAGCTGAAATTGGGCTCCCTGCAGTAAAAGTATTAGGCGCACTGACTGATGCCAAGACACTTGTGCAAAGTATGAGAATGAAAAGTGTGCTGGTGTGCGAGAATTCTGGCATTTTTGTGGCCCCCTATGAACATAGTGATCATGTTTTGGCTCGAGTTCAAGCGCCTTTGATCTGATCCAACAATAATGCGCCGTAAAATTCGTCTCTTTTTGTATTTCACATTCAATTTACCGTAACAAAGCATCGCCGCCTCGGGCACCTAGTCGCTCGACGATGTTTTGAGTCAAAAAAAAGAACCCGCAAACAGACAAAATACACGAATCAGTGTTGCATGGTGCGATGCGCTTTCATTGGGCTTAATGTTGAGAAATCCCATGCTCGACCAAGGGTCTGGTACATGAGATGATTTGGTGCGTTAAGTATTATTTCAAGCCCAGGTCATTCCAGATTTTGTGCAGGCATTGGAAATGAAGTATACCGGTGGGATGAACATACTGACCATCGATCAGGGTACGACAGGCTCAACCGTTTCATGGTGGGGTGATGACTTTCGCGTGCGTGCACAGGCGAATGTTGATTTTCCACAGTACTTTCCACAAAGTGGATGGGTTGAGCACGATTTGGAGGATATCTGGCATTCTGTGTGCCAGGCGATCAGACTCGTTGTACCAGAACACATTGATGCTATTGGTCTGACCAATCAGAGAGAGACGGTCTGTTTCTGGGACCGAACAACGATGCAGGCGTTGGGTCGCGCTCTTGTCTGGCAGGATCGGCGGGGAGCTGAGATGTGTGATCGGCTCAAGGAGCACACAGGGTTTATTCAGGGAAAAACGGGCCTTAGGTTGGATCCTTATTTTTCAGCAACAAAGATTGCGTGGGCTTTGCAAAATTGGCCCGACGTTGCATCTGCTGCAAAGAATGGAAGACTCAGGGTTGGAACAATTGATACATATATGCTTGCAAGGTTAACGCAGGGTGCAGTGTTTGCTACAGAGCCAAGTAACGCATGCCGGACAATGTGCTTTGATACTAGGCAGGGCATTTTTTCTCAGGACTTATGTTCGCTTTTCGGCATCGACCATACCTGGTTTGCTGCAGTTCGCCCGAGCTTTGGACACTTTGGTGTTACTAAAAGTGTGCCTGGATTACCTGATGGCATACCAATTACCGCTATACTAGGAGATCAGCAGGCAGCCCTTTTGGGACAGGGTTGTATCGAGCCTGGTATGGCAAAATGTACGTTTGGGACAGGCGCTTTTATGTTGATGCATATGGGCTACGAACGGCTCAAGCAACCTCGCCATGATCTTTTAGAGTCTATTGCATGGAAGGATGCGCAAGGGCGCACTGCTTGGGTACTGGAGGGGAGCGCCTTTTCAGCAGGTTCTGCTATTCAGTGGTTATGTGATGGGCTTCAGATGCTTCGGAGTGCTGAGGAAAGTGAACATATTGCGCTCTCGGTACCTCATAGTATGGGAGTGATTTTTGTCCCTGCCCTCAGTGGGTTGGGTGCACCTTTTTGGGACCCGTATGCGCGGGGAGCTTTTTTTGGGCTCACGCGTGGCGTGCAATCAGCGCATATGGTTCGGGCGGTGCTTGAGAGCATTGCATGTCAGAATGCTGAAATTTTAGATGCTATGTCACAGGTACAGCCCATTGTTAGTTTGCGTGTTGATGGGGGGGCGTCGGCTAATACATTGCTTATGCAGATGCAGGCTGATTGTCTTCAGGTGCCACTTGATCGGCCAAAAAATATTGAGGCTACGAGTTTCGGGATTGCATGTGCTGCAGCTGTTGGTGCAGGGTTTTGGCAAGACTTGTCTTTTGTTCCAGGACTTATTCAGATTGCAGAGAGACTTTTGCCACATGCTCATTCCGAGATGCGAGCTATACGTGATGCTTGGAAACAGGCCGTTAAAAGAGTCTTATTGTGAGTCGTAAGAAAAGTCACTTCTCCTGTTCGCAGTGTGGGTATGAAAGTGCAAAATGGCTGGGCAAATGCCCGAGCTGCCAAGAATGGAGCACCTTTGTTGAGGAGCAAGAAGAAACAGGCCTTGTTTCTGATGTGCGGCAGCAATTTTCAACAGATGCTCGCTGGGAGGATTTAGATCAGGCGGAAACTGATCGACCGCAAGAACGGCTTAAAACGGGGTTATCTGAGCTTGATCGCACATTAGGTGGGGGACTCGTGCGGGATAGTTTTGTGCTTTTAGGTGGGGACCCCGGCATTGGGAAGAGCACTTTGCTCCTGCAGATGGTAGCTGGACTTTTGGCCCAAAATCCTGGACTCCGCATCCTCTATGTAAGCGGAGAAGAGTCTTTGGAGCAAATTCGTCTCAGAGCGCGCCGGCTCGGCGTCGTTGGTGGTGGCAGGGTTTATCTTGCTTCCGAGACACGCCTCGAACATGTTTTTGATACCATCAAAGAACTTGAGCCGCATATTGTTTTCATGGACTCACTCCAGACCTTTGCCACCTCGCAAAACACTTCTGCTCCCGGTAGTGTCACGCAGGTGCGTGATATTACAGCGCGCCTTATGACACTTGCCAAATCTGCACATATCTCTATCTGGCTTGTAGGTCATGTCACAAAAGATGGTACGATTGCTGGGCCAAAAACTATTGAGCACATGGTGGACACCGTCCTTTCATTTGAATCGGAAACAGGCCAAAGCTATAGATTATTGCGCTCTGTCAAGAATCGTTTTGGATCGACGCGCGAGCTCGGTGTTTTTGAGATGCATACTGATGGTTTGCATGAAGTTGCTAATCCCTCTGCACTCTTTCTCAGTGAGCGTACAGAGGCTGTTAGCGGTACTGCTGTTGGTGCCCTTTTAGAAGGATCAAGGCCCCTCCTTGTTGAGCTCCAAGCTTTGGTTATTCGTTCTGGATTTTCTGTTCCAAGACGCACAAGTGTTGGTATGGATAGCACACGTATTACACTTCTAGCTGCTATTTTGGAAAAGCATCTTAAATTGGCATTAGGTCAGGAGGATTTATTTTTCAACGTTGCAGGGGGATTCCGTTTATCAGAGCCTGCATGTGATCTAGCTGCAGCCGCAGCTATCTGGTCCAGTGCCTACGAGCGGCCTTTGCCACCAACATGGATTTTTATTGGTGAACTTGGATTAACTGGCGAAGTGCGCCGTGTGTCGCAAATTGAGATGCGTATTGACGAAGCCAAGCGTCTTGGATTCGAAGTGGCCATCGTACCTGAGAATACGCCCCAATCGATCACCTGTATGGAGCTGCGGCGTATTGCGCGTATTGAGGAGTTGCAAGGGCTTTTAAGATAGCTACAATAAGATATGGCTGATGAAGATGAAAGGTCGTTACGAGAACGACGCACCGAAATGGACGCGCCCGAAGCTGAGGACCCTACCAGTGAGAAGCTGAGACGGACTTTGCGCGCATTTGAATCACAGCTCGATCAGCAGGAGCACCTTTATGCCATGTACTTTGCAGGTGTTGAGCGAGCAGCTCCTATCCAAAGGCGTCAGCAGCTCGAATTGCTTGCCACTCAGATCAATAATACGCCTAAACCAACGGCAGGCCTGCGCTTCCAAGTCAGCGTTGTGATGTCACGGTACGAGTCGTACCGTGAGAAATGGGATAAGCAAATGAAGGCGCTTGAGCGCTAGAATATGCAGGACGTTGCAGTATAAGTCAGGACAACTGAGCCTCCATAGCCTCCAGACCAACCGCTGCCCCCTGCGCCTGTGAGGGGACCTCCGGGGCTGCCGGTGCCGCCTGCTATTCCGGAGCTACCGAAACTGCCGCCGGCACCACCCCCACTACCGCCGCCACTACCGAAACCGCCGCCACCCCCACCAGGAGCGCTCGTAGCGCCGCCTGCTCCGCCAATATTGCCATTGCCACCAAATCCACCTTGGTAACTGCCGCTTCTGCTGCCACCATTGCCTCCAGCAGAGGGGGTGCCACTTAAGCCAGAGATGACTGATGAAGACATCCCTCCAGAACCACCGGTATTACTACCTCCGCCGCCTGCGACACAAGCGCCAGCCCCACCTGTGTCATTATCGACACCACCACCACCGCCGCCGTAGAATCCAGCACCGCCGCCGCCACCACCGCCCCAGCCACCGCCGCCACCACCACCAGCGATTACAAGTACTGTGGCATTTTGTGCCAATGTGAAAGTGCTGGTCGTCATGGATCCATTTAAGCCGGTGCCACTCGTGCTACTCCCATTACCGCCCGCTGCCCAACCAACGACACTATAGGGGTTTGTGATGACAATGGCACTTGAGCCGCCCCCTCCAGCGCAATCAAGAAAATTCCCTCCGCCGCCGCCACCGCCAATCATTGAGTAAGATATGATAACAGCTTGCGACAAAGTATTGTTGACGACCTCGCTTGAGGTAATAGTTCTTGTGCAACTTTGAGGTGCCTGAAGGTAGGACGTGACAGTAGAAAAATTCTGGTTCATAAGTGAGGCCGAAATTGGAGACCCAGCAGTAAAAATATTAGGGACGCTTACTGATGCAGAGGCATTGCAAAACGCCAGAATAAAAAAAGCTGAGGAGTTGGCTATTCTTTTTAACATAAATGTATGGTAAATGCGTTCTGGTGGGTTTGCAAGAGGGTTTACGTGTTGAGCGAGCAGCTTCCGTTCAGAAACGTCAGCAGGTGCTTGAGCGCTAGAATATGCAGGACGTTGCAGTATAAGTCAGGACAACTGAGCCTCCAGACCAACCGCTGCCCCCTGCGCCTGTGAGGGGACCTCCGGGGCTCCCATTGGCGCCTGCTGTTCCATAGCTACCGAAACCGCCGCCCCCACCACCAGGAGCAAGAGTGTTAGCGGAGCCGGCTGCGCCACCAATGTTTCCGTTACCACCCATTCCTCCGCCCAAGTATAAGCCGCCAGCACCTCCTGCGCCTCCAGCATACGGAGTGCCGATTGTCCCACGTCCTGCTGTAGTAGCTGCTGTACCTGCTGCTCCACCAACATTGCTGCCGCCCCCTCCGTAGCCGGCCCCACCACCGCCACCGGCGACTGCGAGGATTGTTGCATTTGGCGCTACTGTGAAAGAGCCTGTGGTAATGGACCCATTGAGGCCTGTCACACTTGTGCTGCTCCCATTGCCACCTGCTGCCTAAGCAACAACACTGTAGGGATTAGTAATAACGATAGCGCTTGAGCCACCGCCTCCAGCACAATTAAAGGTATTTCCTCCGCCGCCTCCACCGCCGACCATCGAATAAGATATGGTGATAGATTGTGCCAAGGTATTGTTCACCATTTCACTTGAGGTAACAGTTCTTGTGCAACTTTGAGGTGCCTGGAGATAGGATGTGACAGTCGAAAAGTTTTGGTTCATGAGTGAGGCCGAGATAGGGGATCCAGCAGTAAAAATATTCGGGACATTGACTGTGGCGAAGGCACTTGTGCAAAGTATGAAAATACAAGGTGTGATGTAGAGTCTGGTTGACATTTTTCAGGTCTCCATCATTATGGTGAACTTGTTTTGTTTTGATCTCAAGGAGAAGTTTGTAAAGATTATATTTCAAGGACTTCAAGTTCAAATATATTTATAGGTCACGTCGAGTCAAGGAGTGATAGGAATTCTTTTTCAGTCAAGCAGGGCGTTTTGAGGCTTTTTGCTTTATCCAGTTTTGATCCAGGGTCCGCACCAATGACCAGATAGTGCGTTTTTTTACTGAGTGCTGAGACTGCGCCACCTTGGGATTCAATGCGGGTTCTGGCTTCATCGCGGGTGAGGGATTGAAGGGACCCTGTGAGCGTAAAGAGCAGGCCTGCGAGTGTTTTTTGTTGGACTGGATGCTGAAAGAGGGCAGCGAGGGCAATGATGTTTTTTTTGTCAGGGACAGAGCTTATGCTGTCGGCGCTTTCTGGGCCGAGGCCATTAATGGCGAGCAGCGCTTCTTTGGGTGCATGGAGGAGGTCTTTGATAGAATGAAAATGCTGCGCGAGGGTATGGGCTGTTGTTTGGCCAATCAGCGGGATGCCGAGGGCCATGATCAGGCGATCAAGGCTTTGGGTGCGGGATTTCTCGATGGCCGATAGGAGTTGGGAGATGGATTTTTCGGCAAAACCTGGGAGATCGCAGTCCTTTTTTGTAAGTTTATAGATGTCAGGGAAGGATTTGAGTTTCTTGTGGGCATAGAGGAGGCGAATGGTTTTCTCCCCTAGCCCATCTATCTGGAGTTGATCCGCAAAATGCGTTATTCGCATAATGACTTGTTCCTCGCAGGAGGAGTTTGGGCAGATGTGTTGTTTTTCTGATTTTTTCACAACGGGGGTGCTGCAGCATGGACAGGTTGCTGGCATTGTGAAGAGTATTCGGTTGGGGGCTTGTTCAATGATGCCTATAACCTCAGGGATGACATCGCCTGCGCGGCGAATTGCAACGAGGTCATGGATGGCAATTCCCTTACGTTCGATTTCTTCAGTATTATGGAGGGTTGCGCGTTGCACAGTAACACCGCCAACTTTGACTGGGCACAGGGCTGCGACGGGAGTTAAAACACCTGTGCGGCCTACTTGAACAAGAATGTCTTCAAGCACTGTTGTCACAACGGCAGCTTCAAATTTATAGGCAAGCATGCTGCGGGGAGCGCGGGCTGTACTTCCAAGCGATGCGGCGAGTTCCAGATTATTCAGTTTGACAACAACGCCATCGATTTCAAAGGGGAGAAAAGGGCGCTTTGCTTTATAGGTTTCGTAGAAGGCCTGGACCTCATCAATGGAATGGCACAGCTTACGGTATGTATCGAGGTGGAATCCGCATTTTTTGAGAAAGGCATGGAGTTCTACCATGCTTTTGGGAGGAGTGCCTTCAAAGCCGCCGAGGCCATAGGGGAAAAACTCCAATGGGCGTGTTTTCGTGACACTGGCATCAAGCAATCGCATGGAGCCAGCAGCTGCATTGCGGGGATTGGCAAAATTGGCGCCCTCTTGATTGAGTTTCTTGAACGCTTCTATGGGGATAACAATTTCTCCGCGGACTTCCATGAGGGGGGGCGCATTTTTGATCAGGAGAGGAATAGAACTGAGGGTCCGGGCTGAATGCGTGATGTCCTCACCCATGACGCCATCTCCGCGGGTAGTGGCTCCAGTTAAAACGCCGTTCTGGTAGGTCAGATTAATAGAAAGGCCGTCGTATTTTAGTTCGGTATAATACTCTGGAGTGGTGTGTTTGCGAATGCGTTCATCAAACTCATGAAGTTCGCGCTCATCCATAGCATTGGTCAGGGAGAGCATGCTTTTGAGGTGCCGTCTTTTTTGAAAGCGTGTATCAAAGATAAAATCGACATGCTGGGTTGGGGAGTCTGGGTCTAAGAGTTCAGGATAAGCCTTCTCTAAAGATTCCAACTCCCGAAAAAGAGCATCGTAGGTGCTATCTGATACTTTGGGGCGATCTTCTCCAAAGTAGGCACTATCATATTCACGGATCAGTTTTGTCAGTTGTCGAACACGTTTTGCTGCGTTAGAAGGCATATGATACGCTTGGTACCAGATGGAACGCACTTAAGTCCATACTCCTTTGTGACACAGTTGAGGCGCTGAGGGTGAACCATTCGGCCAAAAGTCGCACTTGGAGCGCTTGATGAATTTTATAGTCAACGCTCAGCTGAATTTCTGTATCCTGGGAGCTTTTGACAGCATCCCCTGCAAAGGGAAGGGTGATGGTGGATGCGAGCCTGAAATTAAAGAGTGCAGTGACAGACAGCGTGCCTTTACCTGTATTGTCTGTGCACCATGGGTCACACCAGGCTGTTGGTACAGGGAAGCGGCCACCTACGCCCAGCATAAGGGATTGAAAGGTTGCTGGAAACGTATTCTCAGTAGTTTGTACATTGGGCATATTGATCTGCTGTGATTTATAAGCACCTTGGAGGAGGAGATCGCTCTCTTGGACATTGAGTGGCAGAGCATAGGTGCCGCCTAATCGAAACGTCATCATTGAGGCATTGACGCCGCCATTTTGGCTTGCAGGAGTTTTAACTCCTGTTGCTGTATTGCCGGCTGTTGATGTCCAGATACGTGTTCCAAGCAGAAGATCACCTGTTACATGAGGGACCAGTTTTATGGTGGCTGCAACTTGTGCGCCTGATGCAAAATTGCATCCTTTGGTGCTTATGCCCCCGATTGTCGATTTACGGCACATGTCACCCAAAGGTATTTGGAGTGTAACATCCCCGATATTAGGAATTTCTTTTGTTTTCGCGGTATCTACTTCCTCTGGTTGGGTATCAATGCGAGGTGTTTCTAGTCCTGTAATTTTTTGATACATGGCGATCTGCATGCCTGGCTCTTGTTTGAGGATGCGGCAAAAAACCATTCCATTATCAACGCTGATCACTTCAAGTGTACCGGTTGGTGCTACCTGAAATTCTATAATGGATCGAAGAAGGGGATGGCGCGGCACATTGGTGATGGTGCTGACAGTCAGTTTGTCGCCTGGTACAAGGGTTCGCATATTCGTCATATGCACAGTCACCTGATCATCAGTAAGGCCGGTAATGGAGCCCAAGAAGGGGGCGCTAGCAAAGATATGATCAAGATGGGGGGCTAGGTACCGTGCAAGAAGCGGCGCATCAAGTGGAGATCCGTCTTCGGGATCCTGGATCTCGAATTCTTGCTCTGCAATCAGTTCCAGATGAGGCATTTCAAACCAATCGATTTTGAATGTATAGCCGTGACTGCTTTTTAAGATACGTGTGCGTAGAAGCGAGTCCATGTCTGTTACTTGGCCTAATTTGGTCAGAATGTCTGGATCTGTGAGGATCTTGCTGTAGGGCAGTTCGGATGATGCAAAGATCTTCTCTGCATCAGTCAGATCCGTAATAATAAAACTCTTTTGATGGATAAGGGCTTCCTCATACGCCTTGAGGGTAATGTCAGCCATCACGCCGTCAATATTATCCCAAGGTTTCAGGTACCCAACTGATTCTAGTTTGTATCGTAAATCTAATTCTGCCTGTGCAAAACATGTACTGATCAAAAGCAACATCCACATACCACGACACCTCGAAATTCATTTTAGAATCGAGGGGGTCTACAAAGCAAGTACTGTATTTGATCTTTTGAGCACAATAAGCATCTTGTATGGTGACTTGTTGCGACATTACTGTGCACTCGCCTGTGCCAGCTTGGGTGTACAGGAGGGTGACGTTCCGGTTGGTAGAGACACTGAGTGAATGACTGAAAAAGACAGCTTTAAAGAGTTGGTCATCTAAGATGGGTTCACATCGAGAGCCGCCACTTGTCACGTTTGTTTTGCCTGCTTTTAGGTTCATATTTCCTGCAGTAAGGTTGGTGTGAGGGGGGCGTTGACAATACAATTTGTTGTTGCAAGGTTGAGCGATAGGGCGGCGCCTAGAAAATTCAGGCTGAGGGATTTGAGGCCAGGAAAAGTAATGCCCATCCAGTCATAGAGTGCTGAGGTTGACAAATGAGTCATTTTGCACACAACGAAATCCAAACATTGCCAGGTGCCATCAAGAGGTCCGGGGCTTTGTAGTTGCTTGCTAAATGTCCCCTGGTACGTTCCCAGGAAGCATCACCTGCCCATTTTGAATCGTCACTGTTCCTACGACCTGGTCTAAGGTTTACGAAGGAGGAGTGGGCGCACTGCAGGCTATAAGAAAGACAAAAAAGATAAGCCTCATAACTTTCTTGAACGCATAGTCTGTGCCAAGGTATGCTCGCGCGATGAAACAAAGATTTTTGTCGTATTTTTGGCCTGGTGCGCAAAAATTCTATCAGATACAGTTGGTTCTTTTTTTTGGTTTTGCTCTGGTAGCGCATTTGATAACAGCCATAATGCGTCACGATATGGAGTGGTTCGACGAGCATTACCAAGTTTTGGAGCCTGCTGGGTATTTGGTACTGCATCGTGGTGCACTCAATCTTATTTGGGAATGGCAGCAGAGGTACCGATCGTGGGTTATGCCGCTTCTCTATGTGCCTGTTTTTTTCATCGTAAAATGCTTTGGCATAACCGGTGGTGTGGGTCTTTTAACAGCGGCACGAGTCTTTACGACATTGCTTTCTATGGGCGCTTGCCTGAGATTTCACCGACTCTTAAGCATCTTTAAAGTGCATCCCTGGCTTCATATAGCAACTGTTCTCTATATGGCATGCAGTGCGCCTATGCTTTTGTGGTCAGTGACAACACTGGCTGACAATTTCGTGATGATGAGCTTTCTTGCACTTGCACCTTTCACATTTGTGCAAACTGAAAAAATTGCGAGGCGTGGGGGGAGGTATTGGTCGCTTGCTCTATTGGGTTGCGCTTGGACAATGCCGGCACTTTTTAAATTGCAGGGTGTCGTGCTTGCCATTGGTCCTCTCTTGCTGCTTGCTGTCATGCGTAGGAAACATTTGAGGCAGGTTCTAGCGCTGGGTATTGGGGCATCGGTACCTTTATTGATGATTGGGCTTGTTGATGCACTAACGTATGGCGAGCCGTTTCGAAGCGTTATTCTCCAAGTTCTGCAAGGTGCCGCCATTTCCAAGCAGTTTGGTGTAGAGCCTTGGTATGACTATTACTTTAAGATCAAAAAGAGCATTGGCAATGGGTGGCTCTTTGTCCCGATTATCCAACTGCTTGTTTTTCTTGTGCGTCCTCGATTGGCTCGTGCATGGTTTCCTCGTTACCGCATTGCACTGCTTGCTTTTGGATGGAGTATTTTTGGCTACACTGCCTTCCATCTGAACATTGGGCATAAAGAAACGCGGTTCTTATTGCCTCTTTTTCCTCTGCTTATTATCTGGACGAGTTTGGCGATCAACATGCTTCCTTGGCCTTTATTGAGCGCAGGGCGTTATATCTTTTCTGCTTTAGGGATCTTAGCTATTCTTTCTGCTACTGCGAAGATGCTCCGCACCCCAATCCTTCTCAGTGAGATCGATATGGTGCATCTTGAAGAGCGGATTTGGCAGGAGAGGCCACAGGAGACGTGTTTGCTATTTTACAATGTGACATTTCTTGCAGTACATGGGTATTTGATTTTAGGTGACGGGATAACATTTCTTGAAAGGGCACAGGGCAGAGTAACATCCGCCGATATGGATGCATGTGGGTATGTGATTGCTCGACGAAAAGAAGCATTGCCATTTGCCCCTTTCTATGACGAGATTGCTGTAACGCAGCATGACTTTGTGTTGTTGCGGAAAAAATCTTAAAGTAATTAAAAATATTTGCTATGAACTGAAGATGAGGAAATACCGCTTTTGGCCAGAAGTGCCGCAGTTGTTCGAAATACTGCTTATGGTCGTTTTTGCGTGTAGTCTGATTGCGCATCTGACAACTGCCATAATTCGTCATGATCTTGAATGCTTAGATGAGCACTACCAGGTCCTGGAGCCTGCGTCGTCCATGGTGTTCCACCGCGGGTTCCTTGTCTGGGAGTGGCAGCAGCAGTATCGATCTTGGGTTATGCCATTTGTTTTTGCGCCCTTTTTTTTCGTGGCAAAGCTTTTTGGAGTGACAGGTGGCCTGGGTCTTGTCTATGGAGCGCGATTGATTATGGCGTTTTTATCAACGGCCGTATGCCTGCGATTCCATCGATTGCTCTGTTATTTCAAGCTCAATCCCTGGTTGCATCTTCTTTCTGTGATGTATATGGCACTCAGTACGCCTATGCTGCGATGGTCAGTAACCACGCTTGCCGATACATGTGTTATGCTGAGTTTTGTTGCCCTAGCTCCTTTTACATTCAGGCAGACGGCAAAACTTTGCCGTGATGGGGGGAGTAGGCAAGAGTATATGCTTTTGGGCCTTGCATGGACTTTCTCTGGTTTTTTTAAACTTCAAGGTGTTGTTTTAGGCCTTGTGCCGCTTCTCATTATTGCATGGACTCTTCTGAGGCAGCAGTATAGTGTGAGCCGCTTGTTTTCCTTAGCGCTCGGTGCCTCTATTCCTCTTTTGACGATAGGGTTTATTGATTGGATAACGTATGGCCAGCCATTTCGGACAGTCATCCTCCAGGCTCTTTATGGATCTCAGATTGCGGAGTGTTTCGGGGTGACGCCCTGGTTTGATTACTATTTTCGGATCAAGAAGAATATTGGTCATTGGTGGATTATTTTTCCTGTCTGCCAGATGAGTCTTTTTTGTCTTAAACCTCAGTTGGCGCGTTCTTTTTATCCTGCATACCGCTATGGTATGCTTGCTTTTGTCGGGAGTATTATTGGGTATGTGGGGCTCCATCTTACGATTGCTCATAAGGAGACCCGTTTTTTGCTGCCTATTTTTCCACTTTTATTTCTCTGGACAACCTTGGTTTTCAGTCAGATTCGTTTGCCTGACATTCCTCTTAAGTATGCGTTTGTGCCAGCATGTCTGCTGATACCGTGCTGCAGTTATTTTTGCTTTCACCGGATGCAGCAGCAAACTACTGGGCGTACATTCCAAAATATTGCTGCTCTAGAAGAGCATGTGAGGCAAGATGCGCACCAAAAGACGTGCCTGATGCTGTTTCGGTTGCCGCGGCTTATTATGCGAGGTAACCTTGTTGTGGGCGATAAGATCTCAATAATTGAGCGCTCTGAGAGTGACGTTGTTCGTCAAGATTATCTTGATTGCGACTACGTGATTACCTATCGTGATGCACTTCCTGATTTCTCGCTTGCTTCAAAGTATCAGGAAATTGATGCGACTAAATTTGGATATATTTTATTAAAAGCACGTAGAGGGTAGAACAATCCATGCTGTTTATTTTTTTGCCAATTGTACTATGGGCTATGGGACAGAGATTATGGTATTCTTTTGATGTGGCCGAGTTGAGGCAGACTCAGCAGTCTGCTCTCCAGGGGTCAGCGCCCATTGAGTGGTTGCAGAATAAGCTTGGGAAGCAGGTAAAATCTGTGTGGCATCAGGATCGCGATCTAACGACATTTCTGTCACTGTATTCAAGTGGCTGGGAGTCGCTAGGATTTCGGCGTATTATGGTTCCCCATAGGGCCTATGTGTGGCATTTCCCTCCACTGAAGATCTGGGATTTTGTTATTCAGGGTGCCATCCATGTGGAGGGCGAGTGCATTAGGCCAGGAGGGATGCTGCTGACAACACAGAATATGCTGCTCACTTTCGAGCCAGATACAGTTTTGTTGGAGTACGTACGTGGATCTCTCCCTGCAGCTATAGGTGCACCGCGTTTTGAATTCCCCTTTATTCAGGAGTATTAAGAAACCATAGAATCAGGCGAAGGCATCATGTACCGTAGAAGGGGTGATACTATTTTTACTACCTGTTGCATTACTAGCTATGGGAAAGAAATCGCTGGTCCCTCTTCATTTTGATGTAGATGAGCTCAGGCGCTTGCGTCAAAATGCAGTGCATGAGAAAGAGCCACTTCGGTATATAAAGAGTGTTCTTCTGAAGACGCATGGTCCATTATTGCAGCGGGGGGCTGCATGGCAGAGGCGGCAGCTTGTGGGCACCCTGACTGAGTTTCTTCCTCTTTACTGTGATGCGAGGGAATCTCTAGGGTTTTGGCGTATTCGAAATCCATCGGGGCTCTATAAGGGGAACTTTCCCTATCTTGATGTGTGGGATTTTGTTCTTCAGGGTTCGGTGAGTATACATGGCGATATAATCGAGAGCCTCGGGCCAGGCGATGTGCTCCTGACGACAAGGGCTGCACCGCAGGTAGCGACTTTTGCGCAAAATACGGTTACTTTGGAGTATGCGCGTGGCGTGCTGGGTAGGCAGAACCTTGTAGGTGAAGATTTTTTGTCGTTTCCCTTCGTCAAAGAACATCTTTATAGAGCATCTTTCAATGATCTGATCATATGGTAGGAATTTTATATACCTTGAAAAGGCAAGCTACTGCCAACACGGTAGAAAACGGCAGGTGAGCCAAGAGGTGCTGGGACTTTGCGTGAGAGGCCTTGTACTGGGGCCTCAATAGTCAGGTTTGAAAAAAGATGTTTCCAGCTTCCTGCAGGGAAAAATCCCTGCACATACTGCTGGTGGGGCTGTAAAACAGGTATGATGAGCAAGTCTTCGCCAAGAAGAAATTGGTTATCTGTTACAATCTCTGGGTAGTCGAGAAATAATGGTCTCACAAGGATCTCCTCAAACGCTTCATACATACGTTTTCTCCGGGTTGGTTCGCTTCGTGGGGATGGTGGCCATCGTCATCCACCTCATGAAGGTTTGGACGATAGCAAGTTGCAGGATGGCTGTATAGCCTCCAGTTCAGTGAGTGCTCTCAAAGAGTGCGCGTCCTATGCGAAGATGGGTTGCGCCATGAGCAAGAGCAAGCTCTCTGTCTTCAGACATCCCTAAAGAAAGTGCCTGGCATTGGTACGATTGAGTGAGCGCTTGCATGCAATCGTAGGCATGTAAACTGCCTTTTGCTGGTATTGCCATAAAGCCCAAGAACTGGAGACGTTGGCTTGATTGGACACATTTTATGAGTTGAAGGAATTCTGGATCATGAGGATCAAGACCACTTTTTTGTGGTTCGCGATCCGGATTCACCTGAATGAACACAGGGAGATTTCTGGTAACTTCTTTTTCTAGCTTCTCAAAAAGGCGCATGCTTCCCAAAGTATGAAGGCATGCAAGATGGGGGAGTGCTTTGGTGACTTTATTGCGTTGGAGGTGGCCGCAGAAATGCCATCTCAGCTCAGGCATATGGATGGCTTTGGGAATGAGTTCTTGGACATAGTTTTCGCCAAAATCTTTTTGGCCTTTTGCAGCGAGGCTTGCAATTGCTTCAAGAGAGGAGCCTTTGCTCATAGCAATGAGCGTCACATGGGGAGGTATATCAGCTAAGATCATCAAGCACCTCGGCGAGGGGCAAGCCAATCACATTGGTGTAAGATCCCTCGATGCGAGCAATCAGGCTCATGCCCTTGCCTTGAGCGCTGTAGCTGCCAGCTTTATCCATGGATTCGTTTTGATTCAAATACCAATCAATAGTGTGAGGCGAAAGGTGACGGAACGTGACTGCTGTTCGAGTAATACGTTGACGGGCAGTATGATTGTTTAAGACACAGGTGCCCGTCATCACAGTATGTGTTTGACCTGAAAGGATTCCAAGCATGCGTGCTGCATCTGATAAATCTTCTGGTTTGGAAAAAATCAGCGTGTTGTTAGGAGCAAGCACCAGCGTATCAGCGCCAAGCACTAAAGCATTTGGCATCTGGACAGCGGCTGCTTTTTCGTAGGCAAGTCGCATAACGAGCTCTTCAATTGATTCTCCCGGCTTGGGTGACTCATCAATAACAGGATGCATAATTTCAAAACAGATGCCTGCACAGGTCAGAAGTTCCTGACGTCTGGGAGAGGAAGATGCAAGTATGATTTTAGGAGAAAAACTGCTGGCAGAAAATAAACCTTGGTTGGTCACGTAATGTCCTTTGGAAAAGCGCTGTTGCCCGGGTTTCTACACGGTGCTCACAGCTGAGAATCAGGCATCCCGAACGGACAATAGACCTCAGACCAATGCCACTTCCCTGGGCACGTATACGAAGTTCTTCATATACCTTTGTGGCTTGACTGAAAAGCTTTGATTTTTCCATACTGCCATAATGGTCAATCACAGTGACGGCGAGTTGCTGGGCGTCAGAACTAATTTCTATCTCAATGGCTGCTTGGCTATCAAGGACGCGACTTGTAGCACGTGGGGCATTGAAGAGCGTGTAGCGGCCTAAATCATCAATTGGTGCGCAGAAAAGAGCATTGAGAATGAGCTCGTCAACGGCGTTTGCGATGAGCCATGAGAGACGTGTCGTAAAGCCCAATGCAAGCGCATAGCCTCGTACGGCCTGGGTGACTTCCTCTTTCTGGGTGCTATGCTGAAGGGAGATGCGTTGCGTTTGCGGAAGGAGGTCTTTGGCGCCAATGCAGCCTGATGTACTTGCTTTTATGACATTGGAGATAATAGCTGCATGCGCTGCCACTGTTGTGTCGTTCCAGGACCTCACAATGACGTTACTGAGGAAGGGGCTTGCGAGCAGCGTTTCTTCAAAGGTATTGACAAGAAAAAAAGTTGCATTCAAAATGATTGCCTCTGAAAAAAGTCCAACTGATTCAGCGAGCAAGGATTCTAATTCTTGATTGATCTGGGTCTTGCTATCGATAAAGCACGCCCCATAAGGCTCAGCGGTCATTGCTTCTACCGCTTTTTTGCTGCTATCAAGGGAGATGAGTTCCCATTTGAGCATAGTCGCAATATGTGCTGCAAATGTTTGATCAGCTGGATTTTTTGAGATCAGGAGGAGCTTCATTTTGCCACCTGGCGCGCGAAGGCAAAAAACTCATCGGTATCATCGAAAACTGCCCTGCCTTGGCAGTGGGGACAAGGACTCGATGGTACTCGGTACTGTCTTGCCTCCAAGGTTGCCTTTTCACAAAGAGCGACAAAATCGTGCTGGCAGTTCTGGCAGAGAAATGGCAGGTAGATTGATTGAATTGTGCCGCCTGATGCAAAGTTACTAAAACTATTGAGTTGCTCAACAATAGCGAGAGAGCATTCTTGAAAGATGATTGTTACGCCTTTCAAAGATTGAAAGTAGCGTATCCAGGATTTCACGCCAACTGAGTTGATGCGTGTTACTTCCTTGCAGATGAGTGTGATTGTTTTCTTAGGTGTACCGAAATGGTGTTCGAACTGTGTTGTTTCGTCGATCACGCCAGAAAGATGAAAGATGGACGAGCCTTCATCGTGGGTGACATGCATGGGTTAGTCGTCCTTACCCTCGAGCCCCTTTTTGAACGCACCGACGCCACGTCCGAGTGCGTTCCCTAGTTCTGGGAGACGCTTGCTGCCAAAGAGGAGCACGACAAAACTGAGAAGAATCATATGACCTAAGCTTAAGCCGAACATGCCTTGATCATGGAAGAATCCCTTAAGCTTGTCAACGTGCTTTTCAAAAGAGCTTTTTTTTTGTACACCATGGTACATGGCACAAAAAGTAACATGTACGGTAACTGAGCGATCCTGGCTATCGCCAACGGTTTTTGAGCTGATTGTTGAGCCGGACGTTCCTGTGGTAGCTCGAGGCGGTCAATTTATGAGCGTGATCGTACCAGGCCGCGGTCCTGCTGGGCGAGATTTGCGTCGCGCTTACTCGTTAGCGGGTTTTTGTGGTCCCGCTTTTCGTCTCTGTATCAAGTTGGTCCCTGGCGGACCTGGGTCAAATTTTCTTGCTGGCCTTCAATGCAAAGAGCAGTTTCAGGCATTGATGCCTTACGGTGATTTTTGTTGGGAGGAGTCAGCTCATCGTCATGTTTTTGTTGCCACAGGGACAGGGATTGCGCCATTTCGGGCTATGCTTGAGGAGGCTCCACGGCAAGCAACTGTTTATTTTGGTGTGCGCTCGGCTGATGAGCTCATCTATCTCGATGCTTGTAGGCAGCGAGGAGCCACCCTTCTGACTGCTCTTTCCCAGGAGCAAGAGCGTGTTCGTGTCACAACGATTTTTCAGCAGCATCATATTGATTTTGATAGGAGCACACAGTTTTACCTTTGTGGCAATGGAGCTATGATCCAAGATATGAGAGCGCTTTTGGAACAAAAAGGCGTTACAAAGGACCGTGTCGCATATGAAAAATACTATTCATGAACATATTCAGTTTGTGCCAATCACGAAGGGGCTAGGCTTCCATCCATTTGCAACGGGTCTGCCTTATGCTCCAAATCAGAAAAGTGTACCTAAGCCAAAGAGAGTGAAGGCTGTCATGCCTCCTGCGCCTCCGCGCATACAGCCGCAGGATCCATCGAGGCGAATATGGGCTTTTTGTATTGATTGTATCGGATTTTTTGCATGCTGGTGGGTGCATGGAATTCTCGCTTTTTGTTTCTTAGGTTTCCAGGAGGTCCTTTTCCGCACAACACTGGGACAAAAGCTGATGGGCATTTCACTCAGGGGATCTCGAATTCGTATTGCGGCCAGGTTTTGTCTATGGGTACTTTGTCCCATGGCTTCTTGCGCTTTGCTGTTTGGTAAAAAACCTTTTTATGAAAGAGTTCTTCATGACATCGAATAAAATAGCACTTCATTGGCAAGACCTTGACGCAAAGCGTGGCGATCGTCATTTGGTTTTTACGAATGGTTGTTTTGATATTCTGCATCCTGGGCATGTGGAGATGCTAGAAGAGGCCCGCTCGCATGGAGATAGGCTTTGTGTGGCAGTGAACTCTGATGCCAGTGTGCGCCGTCTTAAGGGTTCTGAGCGCCCTGTAAATACATTAGCCGCACGGATGAGGGTACTTGCCGGATTGGGCTGTGTTGACCATGTAACGCATTTCGATCAGGACACGCCTCTTGAACTGATTCAATGGCTCCGTCCAGGTATTTTGGTCAAAGGCGGGGACTATACACTTGATACTATCGTGGGCGCCTCTGATGTCCATGGCTATGGAGGACGCGTTCTTGTCATCCGGTATCAGGATGGGTATAGTACGACGAGTCTTCTCGAACGTATAAGAAAGTGAGGTTTGTGTGGAGCCAGAGTACAAGATAGTTGAGTCATGGTTGAAAGTGGATCTCGTCCATTGGGGTGCTGGGGCTTTAGCAGGGAGTGCGGCTGCTATCCTTGCCGCCATTGTTGGGGGTTTCATTTCGCTTCTTGGTGGTTATGAGCTTGTTTTCCCCTTTAAGCTTTTTGCAGGACTTTTTCTCGGGCCTACGGCCTTAGCGTATGACTCGGGTTTTTTGAGCATTTTTGTTGGCATAGCTTTTTTGACACTTCTCGGTGCTTTCTTGGGTTTTGTTTTTTCTCACTTCACGCGCACCAACAATATCAAAGCGTTGATTCCTATGGGCTGTGTTTGGGGCATTTTCAGCTGGATCTTTATTTGGAATCTCTTCTTGCCCTCTTTTCAGACCTTCTATGCAGTCCACTTGCCGTCTGGGCCAGCATTCCTTGTATGTGTATTGTTCGGGGCGCTCTTGGCGATGACATCAAAGCTTGATGCACTCTTGAGACGTATTTTTTAAATGTGCTCTGCTGTTGTGACAAGTATTGTGGGTATTGCGCTTACCTTCTGGTTTGGTCATGGCTACCTATCAGATGGTTTCCTTGCTCTTTGCATCGGGGTTTCCAATCTGGCGTTCTTCTCGACCCTTTTTGTCACGCTTCATTGTGAGGCAAAGCGCTGGATCAAGGGCACTCTCAGTGTATGGGGCTTTTTTGTTGTTTGGTATCTTGGGCTGATGGCAGTTTTTTTTGCAAGTATAGGGGTGCTGCCTTGGTTTGGTTACCTCATTGTGCCACTGAGTTTGTCGACTGGCTTTGCGATTCTTGCCTTTGGTCCGCTTCGTGATTGGTCTGTCAAAAAATAGACTCTAGATCTGTCGTATCTGTGCTCATACTGGCTGAGGGGACGGCCAAGTTCTATGGGGAGGGCTTTGCCTTGACGAAGAGGGTTCGGAACTTCACTCAGCAAAAAAAATTTTTATTCTTTAAGAAATTTATTTAAAAAAAAATTTATTTTAGGTATCCTTCGCAAGGAGGGGAATAAAAATGGCAACAACAAAAAAGAAAACAGTCGCTAAAAAAACAGCTGTTAAGAAGACGACCGCTAAGAAAAAAACAGCTAAAAAATAAGGCGATTGTAAAAAAAGAAGGGGGGGTCTTGAGTGTATCTATGGTAGATGCCACCAAGGCCCCCTTGATATTTTAGCGCAAGGCATCATTTTTTAGGATGGATTGTCGTGAAGTGTGTCGGGGTTCCGTCAGGACCAATTTTCAGGATCACGACAGATTTTTGTGCGTTGCGGTTAGCGTCTAAACGCATCATGCCGCTCAAAGTCTCATGTGGTTTTTCTGACGCAAGCGCCTTTTTTAACGTCTCTTTTGTGTCAGCAATTTTGAGTGCATCAATAAGAAAGTTTGCAGCTTCATAGCCCATAGCAGTAGACCCGTCAGGGTCGCTTTTAAAATGCTCTTTATAATTTTTTCTGAATGCTTGAACGCGTGGTGAAGCGTCATCCAGTGCATAGAAATTCGAAAAGTAACTCCCAATGAGAGAGCTCCCGCCGATTTCTCGCAATTTAGGTGAGTCCCAACCATCACCGCCGAGAAGGGGGATATCAAGACCAAGGTGACGCGATTGTCTCGCAATAAGGGAGACGTCAGTATAGTAGCCTGGGATGAAGATAGCCTCGGGCTTGGTGCTACGAATCGATGTCAGTTGCGACTTGAAATCAATATCACCTGCAGCGTAACTCTGGTCGAGTGTGATGGTGCCACCAAGTTTTTCAAATTCGCGTGTAAAGACATCAGCCAGCCCAATACTATAATCGCTTTTGAGATCCCGCAAAATGGCAACCCTCTTCAAGTTGAGATTGGTTGCTGTGAACCGTGCCAGGACCTCTCCTTGAAAGGGATCTGTGAAGCAGACGCGAAATATAGATTCGCCCATCATGGTGAGGCGAGGATTGGTGGCAGCTGAGCTAATGAGGGGTACGCCATACTGCTCAGCAAAGGGGGCCATAGCAAGGGCGCCACTGCTCGTGGCTCCGGTGATAATGGCTACAGCTGATGGATTTGTCATGATCTTGGCAATTGCCCGGGCAGCCTCATCAGGCTGTCCTTGGGTATCCATGGTGATGAGACGGAGTTTTTTACCGCGAATGCCTCCCTGTGCATTTGTCTCATCAAATGCCATCATGATGCCGCGTTGTGTATCGATTCCGAAGGTTGCTTCATTGCCGCTCATGGAGTCGACTTCTCCAACGACAATTTCGTTGATGTTCTGTTTTGTTGTGCATCCTGGCAAAAGAGCCAAAGCGGCTAATATCCACATATTTTAGGCTCCTTATTGACTCAGTAAGTATTCAAAGTCTTCTTGGCTGAGCATTGAACTTCCGCTCACCTGCTCGACGGTTTCCTCGGATGAAAAAAGCTGATGGAAGCGTGCTGTCTTGCGCTCTTTTAGGAGCTCAATTTTTTCTTCAACAGATTCTCTCATGAGATACTTGTACACCTGGACAGGCTTTTGTTGTCCAATTCTATGGACACGGTCGGTTGCCTGATTCTCAACTGCTGGATTCCACCACGGCTCTAAATGAAAGACATAGCTTGCCTTAACAAGATTGAGTCCAACACCACCCGTCTTGAGTGTCATAAGAAGCACTGAGCCTGCAGGGTAATCCTGGAAGTTCTTGAGTGCCCGCTCGCGGTCAACACGTGAGGTGCCACCATGAAGGCTGAAAAAAGGAATTTTCTTTAACCCTAAATGCTCCTTGATGCGATCAAAAGTGTGCAAAAATTGCGTGAAGACCAAAGCACTCTCCCCACTTTCGGTGATCTCACTAACAGCCTCAAGCAGCATGGTCAGTTTTGGTGGGGCTTCCTTGTAGTCAACATGAGGTATGGATCCTGGATCAGAGCATGCTTGGCGTAAACGAAGAAGGGCAGTGAGCATAAGAATCTGACTTTTTGACTCGCCTTCTCCCATGATCGAGCCTTTGACTTTCTCATTCCAAGAAAGAGCAATGTCGCGATAAATTTTTTCCTGTTTTACTTCAAAGGGCAGCTTGACGGTTGACTCTGCCTTAGGTGGCAGCTCCGAGAGGATCTCACTTTTTGTGCGGCGTAAAATGAGTGGCTTGGCCTTCAAGCGTAAGTAGCGTACCTCATGCGCGTCAATGACTTCAGGCGTGACAAATTTCTCCCGAAAGGTGCTGAGTTCGCCCAAACTTCCTGCACAGACAAGATCTAAAAGACTATAGAACTCGCCTAAATGGTTTTCAAGGGGGGTGCCTGTTAAGGAAAGCTTGAATCTAGCTTGAATACTGCGTGATGCCGTTGTTCGTTTTGCATGCATGTTTTTGAGATTCTGCGCCTCATCAAAGATCAGGATGTTCCAGTTGTGTTTTTCAAAATACTCCTGATGTTCTGTAAAAAGTCCATACGTGCAGATGACAAAACCGTGCTTGTTCTTCTCAAGAAACTCATTCATCGCGGGTTTTAGCTTGCTCTGAAATATAATGACTGGAATCTCTGGTGTGAATTTGGCTGATTCGCTGTTCCAGTTATAGGTCAGTGACGTAGGAACGATGACGAGAGCATGCTGCATATCGCCTCTGAGACGCAGGATCTCTAAAAAAGCAAGTGTCTGAAGTGTTTTGCCCAAGCCCATATCGTCGGCAAGGATGCCGCCAAGTTCGAGGTCATAGAGATCACAGAGCCACTGGATACCGACTTTTTGGTAGGGCTTGACTTCGGCACGGACCGACGTTGGGACGCTGATCCCACTACGCGGCTTTCCGAGCTCATCATAAAAAGCACAGATCTTGTCCCAGCGTGTGCCGCCATGAATTTTGACTCCTTGCGCCCTCAGTGCTAGCAGCTCAAGTGTTTGGCTGCGAGGGAGCTTGATATAGGTATCGTCTCCGCGCTTTTTCTTCTGGGCTGGCGTTGCTGTCGCTTGGATCTTTGCCCAAAATGTTTCCAGCCGCTTAAGATTGGGGATGCTTTTACTCGGTATCAGGTACATTTTTCCCTGAAATTCCAGAATTCCATCCTTTGATATTTTTTCTAAATGATCAGGATTGATCTCAAGTCCCTGAAAAAAGAATTTTGGATGGAGTTCGAACCAGTCAATCGATTCAGGTTCCCGAAGGAAAAATTCGCTCACAAAATCATGCTGACTCATTTCAGTCACTGCACAGTCATCGCAAAAGATACTCACGCCTTCCGCTTGAAGTGGGAGTAAGGTGGCAAGGAATGCTCGGAGTGTGAGCTCCTTGTTGGTCACACCTACAACATAGTGGTCGGCGCCTTGCCTGTCTCCTTCAGAGACCCAGACAGTGGGTTTTTTCTCAGTTGTTTGCATAAGGTTGAGGCGCGTGCGAAGGAAGCACTCACCTTTTGTTTGCAAAGCAGCTTGTTGCGTGACCAGCTGAAGCATTTTAAGGGCAATCCGTGGCCCCCCTTTCAGGATGCATTCACCGTGAGGCGTGTAGACAATTTCCTCATTCTGCGTCCAGATCTGCTGGAGGGTCTGGATAGCTCGGTGTATGCTGTCACTGACTGCCTTCGAGCATATGCGATCGAGGGGTTCAGCAGGCCCTACGGTAACAAAGCCTGCTTTTTTTTCTAGCTCACCCAGGATAATGCCTAAGCGTTCAAAGAGTTTCAGCATGAATTCTGAGTACTCTGAGATGGGCTTGCTACCAAAAACGCCCATACCTTGGATAAAGCCTAAACCTTCAAGAAAAATAATAGCAAATATTCCGCCATGTCGAAGCGCTTTGATATCACGGTCGCGGCGGATGCCTTTGCGCTCAGAAGCGAAGATCTCGCCACCGTCGTCATAAAGTGCTCCAAGACCCGATTGAAGCGCTTGGATGTAAGGGTGTAATGCAAGAGGCATATTCCAGGCTTCAAAACCAAGCTCTGGTATTTTGCGGCAGATATGCATGGATCCTGCCGATGTCAGCCACAGTTGTGTTTCGACAGCGCCTTGCTTTGGCTCGTCACGTTTGATGCGAGGAAATCCCTTAGAGTCAAAGTAGGCGTCAAGGGCACGGACCTTTTCCTGGATATGTCCGTGTCCTTCAAAGGTGAGGTTGTCACAGGTATGTGCGCGCGCCTGTTTTAGTACGGCAACATAGGGAAAGAATGTGAGTGTTGTGGCTTCAATAGCATAGCTGCCGCTCGCCTTCGTTTCGTCAATGGCAAGTTCTAATGATGCTTTGCCGTGTCCATAAAAAATATTTGGGAATGTAAGTTTCAAGCAAGGTTCAATATGCTGCGCAATTTTTACCTGTGTGAGCGGTGCAAGGGGACGTTTTTTGGTGCGATCATCACTATTGGTGACGAAAAGCTCAATGGGAGTATCTGAGTTTTCAGGCGATGTGCAGAGAGCTGCATGCATCAGTACAGAAATAAGTGTCCGTTCAGCTATACGCATAGATCCAGATTCGGGATTTTGTCCCAAACTGAGCCATTCTGTTGCCTCGACACTTGGGCGCACATTGCTCGTGAGTGGGAGTAATCTTCTTCCAAGTGCGTGTGCCCACGGGTGAAAGAGGAGCTCATGTACGGTGAGAACTTCATTTCCAAAGACATATTGGATGACGGATCCTAAAAATCCAATGGAGGAATGATGGGGAGATTGCATGAAATACGATGGAATATCGGCAATTCTTGAGTGTGCAAGCTGAGGATTTTTTTGCAGTGATCGTAGTGATTTGAGGTCACTTGGCTCGAGGAATCTCTTCGTCTTAGGGATGGTGCCTGCACTGCATAAAATAATCGCTTGGAGTTTCGGAAGATCAATCATCGTCATGCGCAGTGAACCTCGGCCTTCAGGCCGGGGTGACTCTGTTTCCTCTTTTTACCTACTACAAAAACGGACATTTCAATACCTCTTGCGGGTTCGCTTGAGCCCGATCTCCATGCCTCAGCCTTGGGGGATTGCTAGAGACGCGGTTCGTGTGTTGCATAGAATATCGCTTCTTACCATAGCACACAGTAAACTCGTGCAAAAAAGTGCAGCTGTTTCGGCCCTCAGTACAGTTGGACCTAAGGACACAGGATGTCCTCCTTTTCTTATCAACAATTCCTCTTCTTCCTGAGTCCAGCCACCTTCGGGCCCAATGAGAAAAGAGGGAGGCTCAGTATGACATAGAAGATGATCTAGGACAAATGGGCCAGGGCGTAAGGAGCAAAGAATCATTGGTGCATCCTCGAGTTCGTGGATGGTACGTGTGGCCTCAAGGTGTGGCATCATGAGCTGTCCTGATTGTTTGAGGGCCCCCTCCATGATGCGTGTGAACCGTTCCTGTACATCACGTTTCCTGGAGACGCTTCGTTCTGCCAGGAGCGGGATGATGCGAGCAACACCCATCTCAGTTGCTTTTTGAAGGACCATCTCCATAGCATCTGGTTTGACAAGGGCCATAATAAGCGTCATTGGCAATGCTTGCTGCTCTTCAAGGTCCTTGAGCCAGATGAGTTCCATGCCTGTCCATTGTGCTAGGACGCTCTTGCCTTTGCCATTGAGGACAATCACCTCATTTTGAGGCGTGATCCGGAGCACATGAAGGTGCCTAAGTTCTTTTTGTGGCATTGGAACAGGTGTCGCTTGAGTTGGAAGTTTTTCAGAAAAAATGCGCTTTGGCATAGACGTACTTGGTGTATACCACATAAAGGATGCTCCTTCTTTTTTTTCTCACACCTGTCTTTGCTCTTCCTCAGGTTTCTGGCTCGTGGTTCGAAAGAAATGTTGCTTTCTGGGTAACGATATTTGGCAACATGAGTCAATCAAGTTGTATCATACACGATACGGAAGACTTTCATGCCTATGCGATGCATGATGTCTGTCCTCGTCATCTAACAAGAGAGATTTTGCGAAAGACCTTTCATGTTCGCAAGAGGCGCATCCATTTGCAGCGTGGGCAGAAAGAGTCACTTGCAATTGGGCTTCAGCATGGCGCTGCCTATTTTCCCATGATGGAGCGTATTTTTCGAGCGTACCATCTGCCGCCAGAGCTTTCCCGAATTCCGCTGATTGAGAGTGGGTTTAGACAGTATGCACGCTCCAAGGTCGGTGCATCAGGCCTTTGGCAGTTGATGCCAGCTACGGCCGCCCAATACCTTACACTCAGTGATAGTATCGACGAGCGCATGGATCCTGAGCTAGCGACGGAAGCTGCAGCGCAGATCATAGCGAGGAATCTATCCTATCTTGGATCACTGCCCCTGGCAGTGACTGCCTATAATCATGGTAGGAAAAGTCTGATGCGAGCTTCTCTTATGCTCGATACTTTTGATCTGAGTGTCATCCATGAGCTCTACCAGGCACGTTCTTTTGGCTTTGCGAGTTCCAGTTACTATGCAGAGCTCGTTGCGGTTTTGCAGCTTGCGCCTTTTGTTCCTGCGCCTCCTGATCATCCACGTGTACGTATTCGTGGAGAGCGTCCCATGACCTTGCAACAATTTGCTCAGTGTCTCCATGTAACGCCTCGTGCGCTCATGGAGGCCAATCCTGCATTCCTTGAGTCAATGCAGACCATTGAACCCACGCAGAGGCTCTTTTTGCCTCCTGGCGCAAAGCTAGGCTCCTGTGGTAGAAGGATACTATGATATTAGGGATTGCTGGTGGTTCTGGTTCAGGGAAAACAACGTTTGCTAAAAAAATACTTCAGGCTCTTCCTCAAAAAACGCGTGTTGCGCTGATCCATCAGGATTCGTATTACCTTCCTCAGGCTCCAAAAAAGCTTTTTGTAAAAGGTGAGCCGAACTTCGATCATCCTGGCGCATTTGACTGGGAGCTCTTGCGTGAGCATATCAGAGCGCTTCAAGCAGGTAAGTCTGTGCGTGCTCCTATCTATGATTTTAAGACAGCCCATAGGCTCAAAGGGAAATCTGAACTGATAGGGCCTGCGGACATCGTTCTTTTTGAGGGTATTTATACCCTTTGGGATGAAGAGCTTCGGAGTATGCTGGATGTGAAGATCTACCTTAATGTTGATGCCGATATTCGGTTCATTCGGATTTTTCATCGTGATGTTAAGGAGCGTAATCGAAGTCTTGATACGATTGTGAAGCGGTACTATGATACCGTGCGGCCCATGTACCATGCCTACCTTGAGCCTACCAGGACTTTTGCTGACCTTATTGTAGGTGAGCAGACAGATTTAGCTGCTAGTGTGCTTGCTGCGTCCTTGGTGTCCTTATGATTCGCTTGATCCCACTAGGCGGTTTGGGTGAGATTGGGATGAATGCATTTGCCATTGAGTACCAAGATGATGTGATTGTCATTGATTGTGGTATTTATTTTACTGGACTTGACCATTTGGGGGTCAACTTTGCGGCTCCTAATCTCCATGCTTTACGCGATAAGCGGATCGTTGCTTTTATTATGACGCATGGACATGAAGATCATATTGGAGCTATTCCTTTTGTTATCAAAGGGGGCTATAAAGCGCCTGTCTACGCATCTCCATTTACGTCGGCACTCCTTGCTGCAAAGGCGCTTGATCAGGGCTGTGAGATTGATCTTCGGACCTTTGAAGTGGGTGCGACGCTCGATCTGCATCCTTTTACTATAGAAACCATCTCAGTGAATCATAGTATTATTGATGCAGTCGCGCTGGTTATTACAACGCCTCGTGGCGTCATCATCCATACAGGAGATTTTCGTATTGATGAAAAGCCTTTTTATGGGCAACAAATGACGCTGAAAAGTTTTCAAAAAGAAAAAAATGTTCTTGCGCTCTTGTCTGATTCCACCAATGCTGAGAAAACGTGTGCAAATCATTCCGAATCGAGTCTCATCCCGACCTTTGAAGAGCTTATTCAGAGTGCGCCCCAGTTGACCATTGTTTCTCTTTTTGCATCCAATATTGGTCGTCTCGGGCAGCTCTTTGCTGTAGCAAAAAAACTCGAGAAGAGGATTTTTCTGCTTGGTAGGTCCATGCAGCAAAATGTGGAGCTTGCAGCTGAAAAAGGCTATATTGATATGTCAATCCTGACGCAGGATATTGGCGCGCATCCGCGCAAGAAAATACTTGTTCTTGCAACTGGTAGCCAGGGTGAAGTGCGTTCAGGGCTCTCGCGTATAGCGAGCAATCAGCATCCTCTATTAAAACTCGAGCCCCAGGATCGCGTGATCTTAAGTTCCAAAAGTATTCCTGGTAATGAACGCGCTATTAATACGATGGTCAATCAGCTTTTTATGCAGCAGGCAGATGTCTTCTATGATGGTGCCCATCACACCCACGTATCGGGGCATGCCTCACGGCCTGAGCTCGAGGCGTTGATGTGTGCTGTTAGGCCTCAAACACTTATTCCTATTCATGGCGAAATGCGCCATTTGATTCAGCATGCTGATTTAGCGACAAAAAATAATATCCCGCATCTGATTATGCAATCAGGTGATATTTGGGAGTACGGTACGTCCTGGACAAAGGTATCTTCCACGCGTGACACCCGCGTCCATCTTTCTGAATCCATTGCTATCATGGAGGGTCTTATTCGTGAGCGCCGTCATTTAGCACAAAAAGGTGCGATTTTTGTTGCTGCCTACCAAGATGACGATTCAGGAAAGATTTTGGATTGGTCCCTCGAATCCATCGGTATCAGTGTGAATATTCGAGCTGTTGCAGACGAAGCCTTGCACCTCTATGCAAAAAAAGGTCTTTTTGGTAAAGATCTTGCTGAAAAAGTGCGCCTTGAATTGCGGCGGCACATGCAGCGTATAACTGGCGAGAAGCCTATTACAGTGGTGCAGGTGATGGGGTGAGTTATGGTGCAGGCCGAAACGGCAGAGTATGCTGAATAGTCTCAGTAAAACACAACACATAGCGATACTCTATAACGCAATAGTGCTGTGTTTTGTATCTTCGTTCGCGGCACATGCGACCTCAGTCACCTTGCCTTACACTTTTACAGCAGGGAGCCCGATATCAGCAAGCCAGATGATGGGAAACTTTTCGTCTATCACAAGCGTACTTTCAAGTACTGTGAGTAGTCCTTGGGTGGCGAGTTCTTCAAACATTTATTTTGCTACTGGGTCAGTTGGCATCGGGAGTTCAGTGCCTACATATACGTTAGATGTCAATGGGAGTGTCGGCGTGAATGGGACAACGCCATTGTATACAAATGGTGTCGCAATCGGGACAACTATTACCGGGACATTTCTTAGTCCTACATATGCACAATCTACAAGTCTCAGTACGTATTCTCTCACTGTAACGCCCGGCACTTGGCTATTTACAGGTGCAATTGTAGCATACAATACAACAGGATCAGGCGGACAAATATTAGTATCCATTGGGCCTTCGTCAACGAACATTAATCAAAATAATTCACGCACAATTGCATTTGTGGGCCCAGGCATGACGTCGACTGGTTCGGCTACGTTTATTGCTACGTATAGCAACACGACAGCTGTGTATTTTGTCAGTTAGGGTACCTATGGATCGGGGAATGTCCATGTTGATTTCTGTGGATTTCAGGCAGTAAAAATTAATTAGGGTGTTGTTTCGGTGCTTCGTGGGTGGTTGTCTGCCTGGTTTCAACTTAATAGTGCGCCACCAAGCTGAGTGACGCACTGATCTATTTTTGATCTACAGAATTGACAAGGAGATAGTCAGCTGAGGTACGCTTAGTTTTGAAATAAACATGCCAAGGAGGCACTCATGACGTA
>CAIUGE010000081.1 GCA_903898645.1 Oligoflexia bacterium
ATTATTCATCCTAATTTTCAATGATCTCAACAACGCAAAACTAACCAAGCCCCGAAGGCTTCGTCTACCGTCTTGCATCGTTTGCTTGAATAGAGAAGTACAACCTCCGTCAAAACTTTGCAAGCCTTTTTTTAAAAAAAAACAAAGCACTTTTACCGATAGTTTTTACGCATCGCGTATAATTATTATAGAGTAATAAAAAATAAAAAATATGATCAGATAATAAAAAAAAGAAATAATAGGAAGAAAGAAGTGGTCGGGGCGGCGAGATTCGAACTCACGACCCTCTGCTCCCAAAGCAGATGCGCTAGCCAGACTGCGCTACGCCCCGATATAAGGTGTCTTCCACTGTACCAAATTGTACATGAAGAGCAACTTGTTTTTCATTTCAAATCTCGATACTTCATTCCTATGAAGAAGAGCCCACTGCAAAATAAAGCCATGTACCTTGAAATCATCCAGAGCGAAGGCATAAGTGTAGCCCTCACACGACTCCATCACGATATTGAGGCCTGGGAGCACTACATTTTTGAAGGTAGACAGGGTTTCGATCCTGCTTTACTTGCCGAGCTGACTGGCAGCAAAGCCTTCTCCCGCGAGCTTTGGGAGATGGATCTTGAAAAAAAGACGTAAGCTGTATATGAAGATCTCATTATGTTTGGTCTATCTGCAGAGCATGTTCTACTTTTTGGGATCATTTTACTTTTCTTCGGACCGAGACGTTTGCCTGAATTAGGCAATACCCTTGGCAAGGCCATCAGGAACTTCAAGGATGCCCTCGCAGGCATCGAAGAGGCTGATTATCGCAAAATCGAAAAAAAGCAGGACGAACTGCCTCCAAGCGACGTATGAAGGGCTTTAGCGTCTGTATTGACAGGCACACTATTGCTACATGCGTTCAAGAACTAGGTCATGCCATATCTCAAGACTATGCAGACCGAGAAGTAACCTGCATCGGCGTCCTTAAAGGTGTTACGCCTTTTTTTGCTGATCTTTTAAGGACGCTCACAATGCCCGTTACTATGGATACCATCCGTCTTTCAAGCTACGGCGCAGCTCGCAACACAAGCCACCATGTCCGCATCCTCAAAAATCTCGATAGCTGCATCACAGGCAAACACGTTTTAGTCATTGAAGAAATTGTTGATAGCGGCTGCACCCTTGCATTTCTTCTCAAGCATCTTGCCGAACACAATCCAGCCTCGCTCCATGTCGTCACTCTTCTCAACAAAGAAGCGCGACGAGAAGTGCATGTTCCTATTACATATGAAGGCATGCGTGTCGAAGATGCATTTCTGATTGGCTATGGCCTGGACCTCGACGAAACATGCCGTAATTTGCCCGACATCCTCGCAACTGATTAAGACGGCCTCATCGCGTAAAAACATCTAAAACAAGGTCCGCAACAGCAGCACGAACAGCACGGGTAGCTACCGCAGCATCCTCAGTAGCCTCACTCGCAGCACGAACAGCAGTAACAATGCGATTAACAGCGTCCAGATCACTATCATTCTCATGCTCAGCTGCAGCCTCATCTACATCCGCGGCTGCTGTATCTGCACGGGCAGCTGCAACATCGGTAGCCATTGCAATAGTCTCAATTTGCAAAAAAGCAACAGAACCATTTGTCATGGCGCGAGCAGTCGCAGCAGCGTTACGAGCCGCATCCGCAATTGTACGAGCAGCAACAGCGGCCGTAGCTGCATGTGCACGAGCAGTAACCACACCCTCATAAGCCCCATAGGCCATGAATGTCAGCAATAAAAGAACAGACATACCGAATCCCCCAAAGACTATTCTCGCATCTGACGAATCATCTCGTCTACGGTAATACGTCCCTCGAGGAGCCGACAAACACTTTGTGTAATTGGCATATCGATACCTTGAAGCCTAGCAAAAGAACCAACACTTTCTGCTGTCGTAACGCCCTCTGCAACACGACCAAGCCTTTGCAATACAGCATCAAGCTTTTCGCCATGCGCAAGCTGGTAGCCAACAACATAGTTACGACTCAAAGAGCTACTACATGTCGCAAGCATATCGCCCACGCCGGCCAAGGAAAGAAAGGCCTGCTCTGTTGCACCAAGTCTGACACCAAATCGTACCATTTCAGCCAAACCCCGCGTCAAAAGCAGAGAACGTGCACTTGTGCCACAGCCACGTGCATCAAGAGCCCCCGATGCAATAGCTAAAATGTTTTTCAAAGCCCCTGCCCACTCAACACCAATCAGGTCACGCTCTTCATAAACACGAAAAAAATCTCGCTCAAGGAGGATGCGACCTGCAGATCTCACTTCAGGGAAAAGAGAACTCACAACTGTTCCTGCCGGAACCTGACGCGCTATTTCGTGTGCTAAATTTGGCCCACTAATGACCCCTACTCGGCGGATTGGCATCTCCTCAACAAGGATCTCAGAAACTCGCTTCATGGAACCGACCTCAATGCCCTTTGTGGCATGCAGGATCAATTCATGACCATGCAAAAAAGGCGCAATACGTCTGGCGTTCTCGCGGCACACCATGGACGGCAACACCCAGACTAAGAGATTTATCTCCCCCCCATCAAAGAAGCGCTCAAATGAGCTATACGCACAGATTTTTCGATCAAGCAGGAGCTCAGGAAAATACCGAGAGTTCACTCTCGTGCCATTAATTGAGCGAGCAAGCTCCTCATCCCGCAGCCAAAGACGCACCTCAGCACAATTGGCACTCATGAGCTGCGCAAGTACAGTCCCCCAGGAGCCACCACCAACTACACCGACAATAGATTTAGACCAAAAATCCTTTTCCATCTGTACTCCCAGGACTTTGATCCGCAAGCAGGGATAAGCCATAGCCTGCAAGGCGATTACGGTAATAGTACAGTAATCGTAGATCAGTTGTTGTTACGACATCGTCACGCATTTTAACAACGCCACCTTCATGAAAAAGACCCAATTGCTGCACACCGTAGTTAACCCAACGCTCCATGTCTGAGGTCATCAATTCAGGCGCCACACGTATCTGCTCCTGACTTACAAGCTGCATCAATCTCTCGTGATAGTGCGTTGCAGCCTGCATGAATTCCGTCCGCAGGAGCGAGCGCTGGTCTTGCCTTAAGCGCAGAAATCGAAAAAGATCAAAATCTTGGTACTTTTTTCGCAGCGTCTCAAAAAGCACAAATGCTACCAAATGAGACGCAATTGCCGTATTTTCGCGATAGTATCGCTCGAGCAATCGCCCCCCCAGCTGCCGAGTATACTCAGCATCCCGCTCAGGCTCAGCACGCAATTCTCCTCGTGTTGTGAGCCACCGTGCGTGATCCACACGCAAGCCCTGCGGACCAATGGACGTCCCATCATCATCAACAAAGTTCCCAAAAATATCTAAAGGTCGACCAACACGGACAGTGATCGCGCTTCGTGACGAAAAAACCTTCCATGCAAATCCCAAAATCTTAAGCAGCTGGTTCCCCACATCAGGCTCAAGCAGAAACCTGTGCTTCCCAACATCAGCCAAGTAGTCTTCTATCAAGGCCGAGGCTTCCAGCACAAAATGATAACTCATGACCATAGGAACCACATAAACACGTGAATCTAAATGCCCACGCTGCATATTCTCGAGCTGCGCATCCAAACCTGTCCCCAAAAGTCCAAGTTTTATACGCGTTTCCACTGACCCGCTACGCGATCTCCCCCCACCTGGAAAAAAAATCGAATGGATGCCCGCTCTTAACGATCGCACACTATAGTTTTTGAGCGTCTGCTTATAAATGGCATTTTGCTTTTGCCGATCAACTGTATAGGACCCAAGCTTGCGCAAAAAATACCCTATCAAAGGATTTGAGAAAAGATTTAATCCCGCTCCATACGCAAAAGGAGGCAGTGACATCAAATGGAGGGCGTACCCAATCAAAAGGCTATCAAAGTTACTTTGATGGGTAGGCACTAAAAGGACCGTGCCGCGCGTCGCCAACTTCTGCAGTAAAGGCACTTCACCTACGATATGAATGCAATCACGGAGCGACTCAATCCCCTTCCAAGGCAAAAGCCGCTTCATACCAGTATTGAGTAAAAAACTAAGGGCAACTGGCGTGACACGTGATGCAACGCGGTAGACTCTTGAATCAAAATGCCCTCCTATTTCCTCAGCATAATGATCAATGACCTGCTCCAAAAGGATAGCTCGATCGACCTCCGCCGCAGGCTTCAGAAGACCATTCTGAACACGCTTCCATAAAATTTCATCAGCTCCAGGCCGTAGCCAAAGCCTTTTCTTATGCTTTAAACGGTAACGCTCATTGTAAAGCGCCTCACTCAGTACCCGCTCCAGATCTGGCGTATCAACATGAAAATCATCACGTGTACGCATAGCAACATCACGCAAAAGAGCCGGACGGAGCTGCTCGAGATCTGAAAGGACTCCCGGGACCATTGGCACGTGCCGAAACTCAATTGAAGGATGACTCTGATGCTCCATAGAACCAACACTCACCTAAAGCCCCCTCTATGTCACGCTTCTTTTTTTGAAAATACTTCTACATGGACTAAAGTCCGAAGCTTTCTCTTTCTCTCACAGCGTCGTTTCTTTTTCAGCAATCACTCTCATCGCCTGCATCTCAGCCCCAAGCATACATGCTTACCTCAATTTCACTGCTCCTCGGCAGTGAACTCAAATGCATACTGAGCAACAAGACCTTTGTCATCTGCATAGCGCGCTCAATTGTAAGCGTTTGCCAGCCTTTCCTGATATCCTAGCATTTGAAATACGAGCTCTTTTGCCACATTCACCTAAGAAATGCCAACTGACTTACGAAAAGCTTCTCCTGCCATACCAAAGACCACGATGTCTCGAAGCTCTTCGCTACATTATTGATATCCACGTTCGATTTGTTCACAAGCATGATGCATCTTCCTCAGCAAAAAAAAATCCAACGTGCACCAACTTTATTCATCGTCCCGAGGCACACCTACCGCATCACGGAAGCCTGCAACAATGGCACTAACCGTAGCATCATCAAGTACATTAAATGTCGTATCAAGTTTGGACCACGCTGGCTTATCCCGGAGCGCCGCAACAAGAATGTCTATGCCAACTTGAGTCATAAGACCATGCGCCACACTCAGGGCAGATAGACGCACCTTATCCCTAAGCACATCAGCAAGGGCAATGGCCGCACCATCAGTCAGTTTATTATCACTCATATCAAGCACAGTGAGGTGCATCTTATCCCGAAGAGCTCCAGCAATAATCCGCGCCCCAGACTCATAAAGCAGAGTAGAGGACAGATCAAGTACAGATAAATGTATCTTATCCTGAAGAGCTTCGGCAACAATCTGCGCACCGGTCATAAAAAGATCATTCTTTCGCAAATGCAGCTCAGATAGATACACCTTATCCTTAAGCACGTCAGTAATAAGACCGAAATCGTCAACACCTAGGTACATGAAGGACATTTTCAGCACAGAAAGATTTGGCATATTCTGAAGAATTTGTACAAATGTATCTTTTGCCCCACTGTCTTCAAGCTTCCCATGAGTAAAGCTAAATTTTTTCATTTTGGGATGAAGACGCAACTCTGTCTGCAGCTGCGATCCCTGTACGCTGCAATTGATAATGTCAAGATCCTCAAGTTCAGGAATATTTGTCATTTGCACAAAAGTCTCTGAGGTTACATCAAAACGCAATTCGCATCGCAATCGAATTTTCCTAAACTGTCTGGAGTCTGAGGAAGAAAGAAAATCCTTTAGTTCTTCCTCATCTGCAAATGATAAACTTATTGCATCCTGCTTCGCTAAAATAAATGGCTTAATTTTTTTGTAGTATTCATAACGATTATTAGCTGTTGCCAATCGCTCTTTAAAATGCGGATGCGCATTGTTCCATGCTTGTATACAGTCTCTCGTATGAAGTTCTTTACGACTCTCACGATGTGCCTGGTTTCAACTTAATAGTGCGCCACCAAGCTGAGTGACGCACTGATCTATTTTTGATCTACAGAATTGACAAGGAGATAGTCAGCTGAGGTACGCTTAGTTTTGAAATAAACATGCCAAGGAGGCACTCATGACGTA
>CAIUGE010000082.1 GCA_903898645.1 Oligoflexia bacterium
CACAGGCGATGCAGAGGGGATTGCTCTAGCATACACAGCTGGCAACAATGCGATTGATAACAATTTCATGCAAAAGACCATGCCAGTGCTCTGGGCAGCGATGGAGCTTGGGTTGCTCGAAGCAGCTGGGACGTTGAAGATTGCGCCCGCGCCTGATATTAGTATTGACACATTAGATCAGCCTTCGTTGGACCAAAAAGCGAAGGAGCTTCAGCAAGACCCTGGACATCAGGCTTCTCATGCTGATATGGGCATGGGAACGATAGGAGATGCTCCGGTTGGTCTAGCGGCGGACGTCGGGTCTGCTGCTGGTTATGCGTTTAGTAAAGTTCCGGAACCAGTATCGACAGATTCTGAAGGACAAAAAACAAGTAAGCGCTTCAACGAAGAGCAACAAGCTCTTGTAGATATGGCAAAAAATGACAAAAGAACAGGTATTACAGAAGAGGACATAAAGGCCTATGAAGACCTCAATAAGGAGCTAGGCAAAAAAGGTTTACCTGAAAATACAGTTAGAGGACCTGAGCGGCATCTCAATAGGCCGCATGGAAAAGAATGGCATGGGCATGTCGGTCCGGTGGATCATATTCCAGTCATAAAGTAGACCACACCTGTAACTATGGAGATTTAGAGTCATGACAATTGGACAATGCTGGAAGCAAGTAGGCGAAGATTTAGGATTGAAAGTAGAAGCGCCCTTTAAGCTTGCACTGGAGAATGGGATCACTTTAGAGCTTGACGCTCTCGTGAGAAATTTTGGGGCACCTTCCGGAATGTTAATTACAGCGGACTTTAAAAAAGTCGAAAAGATTGATGAGCTGCTTACAAAAATGGGCTACGGGTTCTCTACCATGCCACATCCTTCAGAGTATTATGATCATGACAGTGAGGGGTTTAAACACATATTGAAGGACTGGGGCTGGTCTGGTGACCCCGATCTGATCCCCACTTGGTTCAATGAATCGCCTGGTCCATTTGCTGGATACGCTTATTCCGACGAATACTAGGCTGTCGCTCCGTATGCTTAAGGGGCCTAAGAAAAACCATAGAATAATTGCTTCCGTGAAAAATATGCCTCCTTCTCATGGTTTGACGTGTGCAGGTCTCTATGGCGCACGATGCATGCGATCCTGAGCAGGAGTCTGTATGGTGCGTCTATTTTTCTTTTCGCTTCTTGTGTCTGTTAGTCACGCAACCCTTCTTCACAGGGTGTCGGTACATATTTTTTCACCCACTGATTCCAGTGAATACCAGTGTAATACAAATGCACAACATGCAGCAATTGTGGCTAATGGTGACCTTACCATTAAACGCAATCAAGATGGCCAATCCCTCGCACTGATAGCAACCAATGGATCCGTGACTCTCGCATCAAAGAAAGCCAAAAAGATTGATGGCGAGCATGTTGATGACCAAAAGGAGATCAAAACTGCCGGAGATCTGTATGTGCGTGCTGGACAAAATATCGCTACCACTGGTGTCAAGTTCCATGCACATTCGGCTGCATTCAAAGCTGGAGGCAGCATCATTGATCAGCCTCTCCCACTAGAATCAACAGG
>CAIUGE010000083.1 GCA_903898645.1 Oligoflexia bacterium
GAAGGCGAAAAGTGCATAGCTGAGGAGGGCGGCTGCAAGAGAGCCTGTTAGGCGTGCTGCTGTCAGAAATAGGAATCCTGATGCCAGGGCAGTTGCAAGAGCTGAGAGGAAGTTGACGCGCCATCCAGGAGTCCCAAAAGGGATGAAGTAAAAAAGTCGTGAGAGCAAGGAATAGAGAGGGTACCCAGGTGGATGCAGGACGCCGAGGTCGCATGCACTTGCAATGAGCTCACCACTATCGCCGCCTGGGACACTTGGGAAAAGTGTCGCTGTATAGATCATGAGACTAAAAAGCACCAGAAGGGGCGCATAGTACGGACGGACCATTTTGCCTGAAAGAATATTTTTTATAGCTTGGGTTTGATTCATACAGAGCCCAGGCTACCTGCCTCATTTTTTCATATCAAGCATAATAATCTCAATAGACTCAGATTTCTGAACTCGCAGCATCACTTTTTGCTTTCCGCTTAGACTTTGCGCGAGATCTTGAGGTGTGTGGATTGGTTTTTTATCGATTTCAAGAATGATATCTCCACGGCTGAGGCCAGCCTCATCAGCAGGGCTTTTGAAGTCAATATCATTGATACGTACCCCTGACCCATAGGCTTCAGTATGAAGACCACTGGGACCCATTGCTTTTGTTGGAGGTTTTTTTTGTGTCCGAGAGCCTATCTGTACCTTGACCGTGCGATCCTTACCAGAGCGGGTGATATGGAGCGTGACGACTTCATTGACCGGTAGGTCTGCAATAGTGACAATGAGTTCGTTCGCAGTATGGAGAGGCTTATCATTGATAGCTGTAATGAGGTCGTAGGGTTGTATACCAGCTTTTGCAGCCGGGTCGCCAGGTGTTACTTGCGTGACGAGGGGTGCCTGGAGCGATTGAGGTACGCCAAGTTTTTCGGCAAGCTCAGGCTCCATGTCGCCCACAATGACACCTAGGTACCCGCGTTCTATGGCGCCTTTGGTTTTGAGTTCCTCAAGATGTTTTAAAACGATGTTTGATGGTATAGCAAATCCGATGCCTTGGGCGCGTACATCAATCGCATTATTAATGCCAATCACTTCACCTTTGAGGTTCACGAGCGGGCCACCGCTGTTGCCGGGATTAATAGGAGCATCTGTCTGCAAGTAGGTTGCTAGCGGGAGATTGGGTGAAGCGCGGCCTTTGGCAGATATAATCCCATGCGTTACTGAGTGACCTTGCCCGAAGGGATTGCCTACTGCCAACACATACTCACCAACCTCAACTGCATCTGAATTCCCAAATACGAGAGGAATCAGTTTGGTGTCAACATGCAGGAGAGCGACATCGAGTGCCTCATCTCGGCCAACAAGTTTTGCCTTTATAGGCGCTGCATCATTACACGCAATAAAAATCTCATCTGCCAGCATAACGACGTGATTGTTGGTAATAATTAATCCATTTGCGTCAATCACAAATCCGGTGCCGAGGAACACAGGCATCTGTCGTGGTTGATTGACTTCAAAGAGACGAAAAAAATCAGCCGCCTGGAGGGTGCTTGAAACATTAACGATTGATGGCATAACCCTCTTTGCGAGCGAGACGAAGATGTTAGGATCTGTTGCGTTTTCAGCAAAAAGCGAACGCACGCATAGCAAAAAAAATAGAGCCTTCATACACCATGCATGTGCATTTTTTTCAGGGTGTCAAGAGACTGAGTTTTTTCTCTGCTTCCAAGTACTGAACAAGATAATGTGCAGAAGTCCCAGGTGTCACAGGAGATGTGAGGACAAGATGCACATTATTGCTAAGGAATTGACTGAGGTCAGTGAGTTTTGCTGCTTCAAATTCGGCAGGTGTTACCAAAAGACACATTTCTGAAATGTTTTTTTCAAAGAATTCGCTCAATGCCCAAACGTCGCTTGCATCAGTTAGAATGGAGGGGGTGAGGAGCGGTTTTAGGAGCATTGGTTTAAGGAGGATGCGCGCGACCATACTGTGGCTGAGTGTTTTTTGCGCTGTTTGAAAAACGTTATCGGGGACTGCCTCAGTTGCGGCAAGAAGCGGGCAGTGAAAGAATGTGTCGGCGGGTGGAAGGAGTCTTCCCTGAGGGTCCATCAGAAGGGCTGATCCACAGCAATGTTCGAGTACTGCACGCGCAAGCTCCAAACGATCACATGATGCAAAAAGTGGCCCATCAAAGCGCATAGTATCAATAGTAATCTGACCAGGCCTCACATCATCCAGGAGGTTTTTAACACGTTGTGCAGCGGGCATGTCGTCATGCATGAGGCATGCATGAAGTAAATTAACGCCCAAAATACCAATTGCTGCCTGCTGATCGCTTAAAAGTCCTTTTTGCATACGAAAATGGACAATGCAATCCGATGTAGGTGATCCTTGCATAGATTGGAACCTGATGCCAAGCCACCCGTGCCCACTATGCTTATTTCGGGACGAGAGGGATGCAACTGTATCGGCAAACACAAAGAAACGGGATTTTTTGGTGCTGCCAATGCGGTCTTCTAAGAGTTTGTATTCAGTTGCCAGCATGCTGCGGAGCCTGTTTTCGCATACATAGCGGTTATGTTCTTCTGCGCCATAAATGGCATCACTAAAGGTCATGTCATAGGCCGACATGGTTTTTGCAACAGTATTTGAGGCCTTGCCTGCGGCAAAAAACCACCTGGCAACCTCCTGACCTGCGCCTATTTCAGCAAAAGATCCATAGTGGGTACCTGCTTGATTGATAGCGCGCGCTTTATCGAGAGGGCTCATAGGAGGACCATCTCATATGCCCCTTGTCTTTTGCACAGGATTTTTTCATACTGCGGCCATGTCGCTCGTGTACTCAACTGATCCTGCGCTCAATGAGCCCTGTCTGAGGTGCCATAAGCCACGGTATCTCTGTGCCTGCGTGCCTTCTCGTCCTTTTGAAGAATTGGTGCAGCTTACGAAAAAAGCTTCTGTCAAAATTATCAAGGCACCTCGAGCTGGCAAATGGCTCACGCAGATCGATCATTTACCACCAGATAAGGATTTTTTGTTTGTGCTTATGAAGCTATGCAAAAAAGCTTGTGCAACAGGTGGGGGGGCTTCGCTTCATGAGGGTGAAGGTCGTATTGAGCTCCAAGGTGCCCACCAGGAGCGCGTGCGGGAGATTTTAGTCTCGCTTCCGCGGGGACTGTAAGATATTCACAGTCATGCTTTGTATTGTCTTAGGTGTTATGTGTCAGGCAGCGGGCCTTTCGTCTTTAGGAAAGTGTTATTTTGTACAGCCAAGGCCGTGCCGTCAGAAGGTGTGCATGAAGGCTGGAGCAAGGCAGCCAGATGAAGCTTCAAAGCGCGTCTACCCTCTGATTCGTGGCGCTCAACTCGAGTCCTTCTTGAATGGCACAGTTGAACTGGAAGGAAGTACGTGGCAATCATATGTTTTTTTCTACAATAAGCACCATGCTCCCCGTACCCTTGATAAGCTTCGAACTTTACTGCGCGAGAATGAAGGTGCCGAGGCATTGCCACGTCTTGTGATGCCCGGGATGCCATCGGAAACACATGATGTTTTTTATGCGCGCATGTTTGGCAATCAGTTTTATGATCCTGATGCAGGGATTGTGCTCTACACGATTTATCAAAGGTGGGCCTACTGGATGCAGCCTTTGGCTGACGTCGCTCTTGACCGCCAGTTGCCAGATGACATGTCAGGCCGAGAAGCGCGTAAGATCTATTTGCGTGGCATCCTCAGTTGTCCCTATGAGCGGTATATCCACGATACAGGTCAGGATCTGGTCGATGAGGTACAGAATCAAGAAAATGTACTCGCCTTTATGGAGATTGTGCGTCATACGAATCACGTTGACTATCTTAACCGTCTCTTCTGGTTGAACGACCACATCATCGAAAAGCGTGCTCGGTCTCAGTGAGCGAAAAAATCATTTCCTTTGTCGTCGATAATAATAAAAGCTGGAAAATCCTTCACGTCAATTTTCCAGACTGCTTCCATACCGAGCTCGGGGTAATCAAGGAGTTCGACTTTTTTAATGCAATCCTGAGCAAGTCGGGCTGCAGGGCCACCAATAGAGCCTAAATAAAAACCACCATAGCGCTTGCATGCAGCCGTTACTTGGGCGCTTCTATTGCCCTTTGCCAGCATGACTAGGCTTGCGCCTTGAGACTGGAGGGCATCTACATAAGAATCCATGCGGCCAGCTGTAGTTGGCCCAAAGGACCCGGAGGCATAGCCTTGGGGTGTTTTTGCGGGTCCTGCATAGTAGATAGGGAAATCGCGCATATAAGCAGGGAGTTCTTTCCCTGCATCAAGAAGGGCTTGCATCTTGGCATGTGCAATATCACGCGCAACAATCAAGGTGCCTGTCAGCATGAGTCGTGTTGCAACAGGGTGTCGTGTGAGCTCTGTACGGACACTGTTGATACCAGCATTGAGGTCAATGTTGATCGATTCATCTTTCAAATTGTTTGGATCAGGCAAGAACCTTGCGGGGTTTTCTTCAAGTTGCTCTAAAAAAACACCCTCGCTTGTGATCTTGGCCCATGCTTGTCTGTCGGCTGAACAGGAGACAGCGATTGCAACAGGACAGGATGCACCATGACGAGGTAAACGAATGACGCGTACATCATGGCAAAAGTATTTGCCGCCAAATTGTGCCCCAATACCTAAAGTACGCGTCATAGCAAGCACTTCTGCTTCAAGTTGATGATCACGAAAATGTCTACCGAGCTTATCTCCTTCGCCAGGAAGTGCATCTAAGGCATGTGCTGAGGCAAGTTTAGCGGTTTTTAGGGTCATGTCAGCTGACAGTCCGCCAATCACTACAGCCAGATGGTAAGGAGGGCATGCTGAGGTTCCTAAATCACGTATCTTTTTTTCTAAAAAGGCCATGAGCTTTTGCGGTGAAAGGAGGGCTCGTGTTTCTTGGAAAAGATAGGTCTTATTGGCAGACCCCCCGCCTTTGGCCATATAAAGAAGATGGTACTCGGAACCATGGGTGGCCATGATATCGATCTGTGCCGGTAGATTAGTGCCTGTATTTATCTCTTCATACATTGAGAGTGCGGCCATTTGTGAATAGCGGAGATTGCCTGTAGCATAGGTGCGTGCAATGCCTGCTGCAATGCGTGATTCATCATCATCGCCTGTATAGACAAGTTGACCTTTTTTCCCTAGAACAATTGCGGTACCTGTATCCTGGCATGAGGGAAGAATGAACCCTGCCGCAATGCAAGCATTTTTAAGCAGCTCAAGTGCGACAAAACGATCATTTTGTGAAGCCTCCTTATCGTGCAATATCGCGGCCAGCTTTTCCAGATGCGACGTGCGCAAAAGGTGAGAGATGTCTCTCATCGCTAGCTGAGAAAGATCGGTAAGGATTGTGGGCGTAATTTGAAGAAATGAGCCCATGGAGGTTGTAACCTGAGAAATACCGTTTTTAGTGAGAAGTCGATAGTCCATGGTTCTTTCTATGACATAGTTCTCATCTCAGCGCTTGTCTTTTTGTCAGCTCCGGGGTAGGATGGCCTCACTTCAAGGACCCGTAGCTCAGTTGGATTAGAGTGTCAGACTACGAATCTGAAGGTCCCAGGTTCGATTCCTGGCGGGTCCGCCATTTTTCTTCTGAGGTTGAAACAGCAAGTAGATCAAACGGTTTTCGATGACCCCGATGCCCTGGACGGATGTAGTGCACTCCCATAGCGAAGCCCGTTTCAAGGCTTGGGATGGTCGATTGAAGGTCGGATTTTATTAATCGTTTACATGATAAGTAAGGTGAAAAATGGCAAAGAAACTATCTGCATCATCAGCGTGAGACAGAGCAAGAGCGCAAAGCATATACCGGACAGTGAGAGATCGTTTTTTTCGATATTCCTGAGTCAACTGATGAGGAATTGAAGCGGGCCAGACGGGTGGGCCGCCCTGCGACCGAAAACCCCAAGCAGGATAAGCCCTACCAGACGTTGATCCATGAACTGCTTGAGAAGGCTGCTAAAAAGGCAGCGTAGCGCGTCAGGACGTTTGTTATGGATTCAGGCGGCCTCGACCGTTGAAGCTCGTCAATATCGAACCAAGAGTTTTCCAGGAAAAAAGTTCGATACAAAGTCATGAGGCTCCGCCATTGAGAAAAAGGGAGGCTATTAGCCTCCCTTTTTTTTAATAACGCGCTGTAAGGCTTACGATACCTAAGGTGATAGTGCTTGCTGTGCCACCATTATAGGCTGTTGCAGATGCGATATCTCGCCGAACTTCCGCTGTGCTCGAGAGCCATGAGGTCCATGTATGGCCCCAACCAAGTGTATAGCCACGGTACAAAGCTGCTGTGCCCGTCAAGGTCCCTTGCTGGTCAAGCGTATTTTCAAACCGTGCTGCGATATAGTCAAGGTCTGAAAAGGCATAGGCGAGCAAGCCGACAACCGAGTAGCCTCTCGTATTTGCCTTAGTGACTGTTGCATCAAGTGTCCCTGCCGGGATGTAATTATTGGGGTACACTGTTGCATTTTCGCCTGCATTTACAGGTACATTGTTCATATAGAAATACGCATTCTGCAGTCGAAAAAAGAAGCCCTGACTGAATTTATGGGTCCAGATTGCATAGAATGTCTGCCAGTTATGATAAGCGTAGTTGCCATCATTGAGCCCATAGACCATGAGGTAGAGGGAGTCTGCCTGGGATGTCGTATTGAGTTGGGCTGCAGCAAAAAGACTCGTTTTTCTATCGCTTGGAGCGAAAAGAGATACGTCAGGTGTATTGGCAACACCAAGCTGCAACGTAATATTGTTGTTAAGCTTGAGTGTATCAAAAACACCTGTTTGGGTATCACCTGTGCTGCTATCATACACTGTATGGGAGAACAAAAACGTTCTGTTCATATAGACAGTGGGGTTCGTGAGGACGCGACCTGCACGGATGTTCATCCCGTCGGCAATTTGAGGAAAATAGACATCACCATAAATTTGCGGGATATCAAAGCCGTAGGTCACATTCGTTGTTTTCGCTTGATTAACAAACTGGTTAAAAAAGAGCCCCTTAGAAATGAACATATAGTAGTCAGCTCCATAAAGAGCATCAATGCGGAAGCCCCAGTCAATATGGTCTTCCTGAAGGGTGTCTACATTGCGGACTAAACGAAACGCCACTTCATTTAAATCAATCCGGTTTGGGAATAGTGAGTACCCTAAAGGCAGATTTGAGGTCTTGGCTGTACTCACGTTGGCGCCTAAAATTCCCCAGCCTGCTGCATGGATCCCTGCACTTTTTAATGCGTTTCCAATACCTGTCTCATCAATAGCTTTTTCTAAAGCGCTCGCCTCAGTTGCATTGGGCGCAGCGCCTTTATTGCTTGTTGTGCCAATCCATGGGCCACCATGGAGCGGCAGATCTTGGTTGGGGAATGGTGTCCCTGCGAACGGGGGAGGAACAACTTCTCGTGCCTGGCTGAATGTTGCCAAGGCTAGTAAGATGATAATCTTTTCCATACAAATAATTCCTTTCATAGGTGGTCATATGACACACAGTGTGTATTCTTTCTCATATAATTAGATATGTAAGCACGCATTGCGTCATTAAGGAATCCATGAGCTTACCGATGAGTAATAATCATGGAGGATAGTATGGAAAAAGAAGATACTGCAGTTGTGCTCTACCAAAAAATGGGAAACCAATGGTTTGCCTTTTCCCTGGTTGATGATGACGTCTTTTTTGGGCAAGTGCCTGAAGAGGCGTTACTGGAAGAAATTCATGAAAGCCAAATATAAAAAAAAGGCCTTCAAAGCGCCTCAGCCAACCGTTGATGAGTTGACGGAGCGATTGAAGGCCCTTGTCTCAAAAGACCCACGGAAAGCAGCCATTGTACTTGAAACATGGATGCATGAGAAACAGGAGAAAAAAGCAGCTTAATTACCCGGTATTGCTATTAGCTGCTCTAATGACTTATCCATAGTGTTGTTTGCTACTGCAAGACTAATGTTCGTACGTATCAGGTCTGGACGCTGGGTGGGACCAAGGGCGTTGATAACAGTATTTGTGACTGTGATGGATGCAGCAGGCCAGAGTTGATTTAGCTTTGCCTGCAGCCCATCTATGGCGTGGTAGTTTTGCAAACAATAAACAATTTCATATGCCTGATGTAGATCAGCTTGTTCTTGTCGTAGTCTCGTTTTTATTTTCTCGAGGCCTTGTTTTGCGTTCTCGACGTTTTTTGTAGCTGTTTCAATTTTAGTTTTTGACTCAGCTACATGCCTTTCTGCATTTTCTGCCTTTAATTTTGCTGCGGCAGCTTCGCTTCTAGCTTTTTCCTCGCGAAGCAGTTTTTCTTGCTTATGCGCTTTTGCTGATGTTGTTCTGGTTAAAATGGGTTTATGATGGTTCTTGGTGCTTATTTGGGTCTTTTCTTGCGCCTGCGCCTGTTGCTTGGCCCAGTTTTCTTGAGCCAGTTTGCTCCATTTTTCGACTACAGCTGCATTTTTTTTGCTGTAGTAAGATCTTTGATAGTTTGGGTTACCTGAGCTGTCGCGCGCTCTAAGGCAGTCTTGTTTTTATCGGCATTTACTGCACTTGCTGTTGCAACTTGGGCTTGAATCCAGGCCCCTTGGGAAAGGGGTTCGGCGAAACCGATTTGCATTCCAATAATACTTATAATAATAAACATACACACCTCGTGTGTTATGAAAGCAACTTCTATGCCAATGTGCTTTTGCAATGCTGGCTATAGAGTTTCATAAAGCGAACAAATTGGAGGTATGCAGAATATTCAGGCGCCGTCTGGTCGACAAGGCATCCGTAACGTATAGCGCGAACTGAGCTATCAATCCATGGATGGCTGTTTTTGATAATGACAGGTAACTCAATGTAGCTTGATTGGTGACAGTACAAACGCATAGATAAATTTTTGACATCCATGGGGTGTTGCGAAATAAAGGCAAGGCCTTCTTCGCTGATTTCAATGAGTTTGACGGGCAGTGCGTGCGTATAAAAAAGTCCAATAAAATTCTGAAGGAGCAGGCGTTCGTTTTTTCGCTGCTTCTCGATGCGTTTTTGCTGGCGAATAGGCTCCAGTTGGATGACGGTATCTTTCATGACTCACTATCGGGCGAGATTTCTGAAATCATTAGAGAAAGCGTTCAGGGATGCCAGTCGGTGGCAGGGAGGCTTCTTTCTGCGTGAGTGTTGTTATATGCGTCATAATGGATTGGATGCGTGTCTGTAGGTCTTCAAAAGGGCAGGTATTCTGCATTTGTTGGTAGCATGTCTGCAGTTGACGCGCCATGCTTGATAGTTCTGGGAGCTTTTTGTAGAGTCCACTATGGTAGGCCTTTGTGTCCAAAAATTCTGGGGTCCAGGTGCGCATATTTTTATCAAGCTGCTCCTGCATATTGCCCCAAGAGTCATGAAAAGAATTCCAGGATAATGTAGCTAGTTTTTTATTAGACGAGCTGCGGTATTTTTGGAACTCTAGCTGAAGCTGCTCGCCTTGGCTCTGTATTGTGGCTAATGCTTGGCTGAGCTCCAGAAGCTCGGCCTTTGACTGTTCACGTAATTTTTGATGGTACTCTTGGAGTTCGTCTTCATACTGGTTGGATGCATGAAGGAGCAGTGTCTCTTCGGCTAAAAGTGTTTTGTTGTGAAGAACGTGTACAATGTATTTTCCTGGAGTTATACCGTCCAAAGCAATGCGTGCAAGATGACGATACAGTGTAGTTGTGATGGCTTCATAATGCGTCAATTCTCCAACTAAGGTGCCAAAAATACCATGAAATTCAACTTGGATTTTAAACCCATCACGCATATTAGAACCTACATACAGAGCGTGCTGAGATGCGTGGATGGAGGCTTTTTCCGTATTTGAATGGCTATGGATCGTTTCCTTGAGTTTGAGATGCTCCGTATGAGAGACCCCCGCCAGTTTTGGTACAGGTGTGAGGATATGGTGTAAAACAGGAACAGCATCCGTCATTTTTCGGTTCAATGAGAGTGACTTTGTGACAATCCTATCAAGAAGTCCATGAGGCGGCAGGTCATGGCGGACGGTATGGAGTGCAATAAAAGAGATAGGAAGGATGGCGAGATAAAGGCTCTTTGGAACAGTGCGTTTTGGAAGTGCAACTGAGGCCGTTGTTGTTTCGATTTCTTTTTGCGTAGGTGGAAAAAAAGCACTCAATTCATGGAGTTGTTGCCAATCTTGCATATCCTCTTTCCAGAGATAACTCGATGCAATAATCTCCCCCCTGTCTCTTTTGCGGCAGATCTCTGGTTGCGAAAATGGCCCTTCATGTGATTGGCCGAGATAAATAAACCAGATGCGATCCTCCATAGTTCAAGTGTGACGTGGCTGGGAAAACGACGCAAGAGATTTTAGAATAAGCAGTAGGTCGCAGTGTAGGTGAGGACGACTGAGCCGCCAAAGCCACCAGCGTCGGCGCCACCGATGCCTCCAGCGCCAGTTAAAACGCCACCTGGAGTGCCACTGCCTGTTATTCCAGAGGTCCCGAGACTTCCGCCGTTTGTGGTATATGTTCCGCCGCCACTACCGAAGCCACCCCCACCTCCACCAGCATTACCTGTAGTTCCTGCAGATCCGCCAATATTGCCGTTGCCACCAAAGCCACCCATATGAGAACCAGCAGTACCTCCAGAGCCTCCGCTATAAAAACTGCCTATATACCCGTTACCTGCTGAAGATAGGCCGCTAGAGCCGCCAACAGTGCTTCCTCCTCCCCCTGCTGTGCAACCACCATTTGATTGGTTATTTGCGCCGCCGCCTCCACCGCCATAATACCCAGCGCCTCTATATGTCAGGAATGGTGTCGCCTCTTGACCACTTAGAATCTAGGGGCGGAAAAGAGATAAAACCATATGGCACAGCCAAAGTATTCCGAAGCATTCAAAAAATCTGTTGTTCAAAAACTTCTAACCAGGGGGACCC
>CAIUGE010000084.1 GCA_903898645.1 Oligoflexia bacterium
AAATTTTTACTTGCTTTTTTCCGTCTAACCGTGTCTTCTCTCATCTTGTAGCTCCTTTTTTTGATTTACTATCAAACCTGGAATACTCCAGGGGGAGCTACTTTTCAAACTTTAGCTTCAACTAGATTTGGGACATCCTCGACTTTATGCGTGAATACTATAAAATCATTCTTATTGAAACTTCAAAAGAATGCCGCTAGGCACGGAATACTCTTCCTTCTTCTTTCTGTCAGCGCCCATGCGATTCAGATAAAAACCAGGCACAGAATTTATTTCACCAGTGACGATCCAGGCTACGCCTGCTATAAGATGATGCTTACCCCTCATCCGTCAGACTACAAGCTATGTCTCCCCTACCGTCATGCTGAATGCATTTTGTTTCTCGCTGATGATTTTGGCGGCGACACAAGCTTAGCGCCAAAAATTGCAAGCATGTATTCTGTCGCAGAGATTCATCAAAGTGATATCCGCCCTCCACAAAATACACACCCCACTTCGCGCATCCATCAGTGGATTGCTGACAATACGCAACCATTTCCTTTTCCCAAGGACTTCTTTGACATAATTGTCATGCGCGCTGGTCTCTGCTGCTGCTACGCAGACGTCCAAGATACATGCGGCGGTATTCCCAACGACGGCCCCTCCAAGCTTGCCTTTTTAGAACGCGTCATCACTGTTTTAAAAAAAACCCCCACCAGCATTGCTTTCTTACATGGCGAACACTTTCTTAATGGCCACTATGAGGAGAATATGCAGCACTGGAAAGACGCTATAGATAGTCTTGATAGAACCATCCCCAGCGCCCATGTACGTATGCTGTTTGGCCCCTACGAAGATGCCACCATCGATGCCGCAGCAGCTTCTTCATGTACTCCCATGAGTTTTTTTGGTATAGAGATCAAGTGGAATGGCACTCCTTCTCAGTAAGCACAAAAGCAGACCTCCCTCGATCACTTGCTACCCCCGAGGGCATTGAAGACCGCCTTCGCATGGTTGCTTTTGCAGAACTTGTCGCACACAAAGCCTTTCTTTGGGCCTCAGAACACCTCGAAGCAGCACCTAACATCCATAGCTTCTGGAGATATCTTGCCCAAGAGGAAGCAAAACATGCAGCCTGGCTCATAGAACGTATGCAGCAGCTCAACATTGACCCTGCTGCTCGCAAAGTCAGCAACAAGCTTTGGCTCTCCCTCATCGGCTGTACCCATGCCACACAATTTGCCCATTTCATGGCCAGTGCTGAAGAGCGCGGCACAGAAGCAGGCCTCAAATTCTTCGATGAGATCAAAACAAAAGACCCGATAACAGCTGGTATCTTCCTCAAGATCGCCCAGGAAGAAAAAGAACACGTCAGTGGCGCCTACCAGCTTTTTCCGCTAGACCAACCCACATCATAATATTTTCGTCAGACCTAAAAAGCCTTCATGCAATGAGCTTGATGCGACTTGAAACCTCTCCCCTTCAAATAGCACCCTCACTGTCAGCATCGATTGCATGTTGCTGACAGTGAGGATGCAACCTATCTCCCTGAGCTTCCAAACCCACCAGTACCGCGCACCGTATCTGTATCAAGACTTGCAGGCACAACAACAGGAGTCGCTAGAGGCAGAATCAAAAGCTGAGCAACACGGTCCTGTGCTTCAAAGCTATGAGTTTCTTGGGAAATGTTCCATAAAATAATACCAATCTCACCGCGATACCCACTATCAATGACACCACCTGCTGTCACAATACCGCGTTTTGCACAGGACGAACGATCAGCAATAAGCCCAACATAGCCTGTATCAAGCGCAATTCGAATACCTGTACGCACCAACTGAGAACCCCCTGGCGCCAGACTGAACGCTTCAAGCGTATGAAGATCAAGCCCAGCGTCATGAGCGTGTGCTCGCATAGGAAGCTTCGCCCTCTCATCACATCGATCAATACGTAATTCCGTCACACAGTACCCTTTCGTTCAAGAATAAATGATTGCAGTGCCGACACCTGCACCTCATGCTGCACACCTTGAATAAGATCCTTCACAAGGACTGCACCACGAGACTCCTCCTCAGCACCAAAAAGAACGACGAATCTTGCCTCGAGCTTATCTGCCATCTTCAATTGTTCACGAAATCCGCCTGATTCAAGGGCCGTCACAACACGCAGTTCGGGACGTAGTTGAGCCGCTATTGCGGCAATCTGAGCAAACAATCCAGCATCTGGCAAAGATATGAACACATCAAGTTTTGGCCCGAATTGCGGCAACAAATTATGTGTCTCTAAGAAATGGCGAAGCGTGACATCACCAAAGCCAAAACCAACTCCTGATAAGTCATTCTTACCAAAAAGCCCGATAAGATTATCAAAACGACCACCACCAAACATAGCCCTCGGATTTTCAGGAGACTGATCATACATCTCAAAAACAAGACCTGTATAGTAATCCATTCCACGCATAATAGATGAATCAAACTGTACGCGATCCCCCAAAACCTGCATCACATGCGTGAGCTCCTGTGTACCAAGACATGGGTACTCAATTGCTATGCGCTCAAAGGGGAGATCAAAAAATGCCAAAAGCTTCTTATCTGCAATGAGCGTCGCTTCACGCACGAAAACCTCTTCACCAATTTTCGATCTAGCATCGAGCAGCTTTGTCATTGCTAATGCATTTTCACCAAGTAACCCATGATGCGCAAACACATGATCCATCAGACCGCGATGATTTATGCGAATTTTTACAAATTCACTTCCACCATAGGCATCTACAATTGCACAGGCAAGCATCAGTATCTCTGTGTCAGCAAGGACTCGCTCCCCACCTAGAAGATCACAGTTGAGTTGCCAATGTTCACGGAGACGCCCTCGCTGAGGCTTTTCATACCGCCACAGATTTGGAATACTGTACCATCTGATTGGTTTAGGGAGTTGCTGAAACCGTGCTGCTACCATACGTGCCAAGCTGGGCGTCATCTCAGGCCGTAATGCCACATTGCGACCTCCACGATCGGTGAACGCATAAAGCTGCTTTTCCACAATCTCCTGCCCAGTTTTGGCTGCGTACAGATCAACAGGCTCCAGCATAGGAGCATTATACTGCTCGTATCCAAACGAAGAGATGACATGATGCATCTTTTCAAACATCCATGACTGAATCTTCATGTCTTCAGGATAAAAATCGCGGGCGCCCTTATAGGGTTGCATTGATAATGTCATAACTTCCTCCTAGCATGAATTGAGGATGCATGGTAGGCACTGACGAGGAGAAAAAAATGCGCGAACTACTCATCCTGCCTTTTGACCACCGTGGATCATTTCAAGAAAAACTTTTTGGCATCAAAGACCGCCTCCCTACTGAAACAGAGTCCAAAAATATCTCCCATGCAAAGCAAACCATCTACCAAGGCTTCCTTTGGGCCTTAGAACATGGTGCTGATCGCACAAAAGCAGGCATTCTTGTAGATGAACAGTTCGGCAGCGACATTCTTCAAAGTGCCCAAAAGCTTGGCATCACCACAGCCTGCCCAGTTGAGAAATCTGGCCAAGACACCTTTGATTTTGAGTATGGAGAGAATTTCGCAGCACATATTGAAAAAGTGGCCCCCACATTTGTCAAAGTCCTCGTCCGCCTCAACCCAACATGCAATAATGACGACCAGCTCAAGCGCCTCCTTCGACTTGACACCTACTGCAAGAATGCAGGCAGACTCTTTATGTTTGAACTGCTCGTCCCAGCAACCAATGAGCAAAAATCCGCAGATTATGATACACGCCTTCGTCCAAGCCTGATGGTACAGGCAATTAGTACAATCCAAAACGCCGGCATTGAGCCCGATGTCTGGAAACTTGAGGGTATAGAATCGTCAGAAGATGCTGTTCGTGTCAGCAACCAAGCTCGTAGCAATAACCGTGACCACGTCGGCGTCATCGTGCTTGGTCGTGGAGAAAATGCTGCAAAGGTAAGAACCTGGCTCACAACAGCTGCGCGCATACCTGGTATCATTGGCTTTGCTGTAGGTCGCACTGTTTTCTGGGAACCATTAGTTGGCATCAAGAATGGCTCACTCACAGAGGCGCAAGCAATTGAACAGATTGGCCGCAATTATCTTGACCTTTGCTCCTTATGGACTAAGGAAAAAGTGAGGTACTGAGCTCAATAGGCAGAGGGATATGAGATGGCGCCTGGGGCATTTGGCTAACACTAATCAGATGCTCCAGATCATTTTGCTGAGATGCAGACTGCTCTTCTAAAGAAAAATGTGTGCCTTCCCGTCGCAAAGTTCCAGCTCGTATTTTATGCTCAAACTTGCCACGTATATCCCACAGCACTGAGTTCTCATGCTGAAGTGGGGCAAAGCGTCTCAAATCTCGACTTGTCGCAGGAGCTCGATCTTCAGCAAAAAGGGACATTACAAAAAACATTAACGCCATGCATAACGTATCGGCACAAATCAAGATCATTCAAGTCAACTACTGTCTAGAACGACACGCCTCAACGAAACCACATGCATATTCGGCAGTTTTTCGGTTATAGCTGCATGACAATAGTTTTCATATAAAAATTACAAGAAGACGCAGAACCCTTTCAAAAAAATCGATAAAACTCGACCCCGCCACCAACTAACGACAAACCCCCAGCAACAGCACCAAGTGATCCCGCAATAAACCAATTGCCGCTCAGGCTTGTTGTCAGCTTTGACTGAGCACTCACACTCACAGCACTTGCAAGAAACTCCTGCAGCTCTAATTGAAATGCCCAGTTGTAATCATACTGCCAAAGGATCGCTTGATGAGCACGCATGATTGGAAAAAGCTGCAAGATCGGCGCTATATAAGTATCAGGATAAAGCACCATTGATGAGCGTATTTCACGCGCACTCTGCAAAGCTACAGACGATTGAGAAGTAGAATAAAAACTGAGCCCCAAGAGGTAATTCTTCCTCTTGCTGATAACACGCATTGCTGTCATGCCAATTTCAAATTGATTCAATCTCAGGGCTTGCGATAATGCTGCACCTGATCTCATGGTCTTAGGATCTATAAAATGTTCATGAAATCCAAGGATAGTCTTCAGCTCCCATCTTGGGTACCTATCAAGCATCACATAGTGCCAAAGGTCAGCTTCATCTTTTTGACGCTCAGAAGCTATTTCACGACGACGCGATGCACGAAAACTCATGAGCGCATCCTCGCTATCTCCAGAAGATGACTCAGGACGATCGGACGCATGCCTCTGCTTCAAAAATTCAACAACCCCTTGTGAATCAGGAAGGACAAGGTACGTGCATTCCATAAGAATGCTCCCTAAGGTCGCCCTCTCAATACGAGTGTACGTCCCACCAAAATGTATACCAAAACGCAGCTGCGGGCTTGTATCGAAAAGTAAGCCCACCATAAGGAAAGAGGTCGTATCCTGCAGATTACCTACAAAAGCTTCCTCTGCACCACCCCGCAGCTCATACCCTAAACGCGATACATAGCCCTTACTATCATTTTTCGCACCGTTCCAGAATCTATTTGTTATATGCAAGCCCTGATAGATATCCCCCAAGCCAAAAAACGTCTGCGACTCAAAGGCGTTACTTGCACTACTAATAAGAGCAAAGAAGAAAAGCACCATGCTTGAGAAAGTATAACTGCTTTTAGCGAGCTATGGTAGAAATCAGCACAAGGAGATCTCTCATGTCACATTTAGCAATCCTCAGCCTCGATGGCGTCTTTCTTCTGCTGCGCGTACTTCACTTTTTCTTTGGCGTTGTCTGGATAGGCCATCTGTACTACCTCAATTTCACCCAAGCACCGTTTTTTGCTGAAACAGATGCAGCTACAAAATCGAACGCTATTCAAAAACTTCTCCCAAGAGCCCTCTGGTGGTTTCGGTGGGGCGCTATGGGCACATTCATTACTGGCTGGATGTACTTAGCAATGCGGGGTCACCGTGACGGCTTTGCTCTTTTTACCACTTCATGGGGCATATTCATTATACTAGGCGCAATCTTAGGCTCGATTATGTGGGCAAATGTTTGGTTCGTTATTTGGCCAAACCAGCAAAAAGTTATCGCATCTGCATGTGCAGTAGCTGCAGGCAAAACAGCTCTCCCGGAAGCCGCAGCACTAGCGACCCGCGCTTCTATTGCGTCACGTCATAATGTGCTCTTTTCTATCCCAATGCTGCTTTTTATGGGCTCAGCAAGCCATCTACCTATGATGGTAACAGCCACAAGCCTCATCCCACTCGTCATTGCTCTCACAGCTGCGCTCACGGCAATCGAATGGAATGCAGTTTGCGGCAAGATGGGACCATTAGCATCGATTAAGGGCGTGATCCATGCCGGATTCAGCCTGAGTATTGCACTTTACCTCCTTATCGAGGTCCTCACGAAATAATGTACCGTCTTCTTGGGCTCTTTTGTCTCACTGCATGTACAAAAGAGCCCCCTATGCGGGGCCAGACAGTCTATCGTGCCATGTGCATCTCATGTCATAATGTCAATCCCCACCTCGACGGCTCCATTGGACCCGCTGTTGCAAGCGCAAGCCGAATCCTGCTTGATGCCCGTATTCTTTATGCTACCTACCCTCCAGGGTATAAGCCCAAACGCGAAACCCATATGATGCCAAAAATGCCCGCCGTCGCACCAGAGATAGACGCATTAGCTGAGTACCTAGGGTCCTTGAAGCAACAACCCTGATCAGAAGAAGCTCTCTCTTTCTGCTATCTCTCTGATTTTTTTAGCCAGGCACGGAAAATACGGATCGCCTTATCACTCGGAAAGAGCACTTCACCCACATTATCCTTATCCTGCTGCAGCACAATGCGCTTATCTTCATTGAGGATGATCCTATTAAACAGACGCATGAGTGGCAAGGCGCACCAAAAGAGAGGCCGCAAAAATGGATGCGGCATATGATGGTAACCTAAGATAAGCCTTGTTGTCCTGTCATCTACAGGAACAAATGCCAAGGTAAGTGCAAAGGTTGGTGAAATAGAATTGCACCATACATTCGGGTAGCGAAATTCTATGGATGCAAAAGCTATTTGCTTATCAGATTCTTCAACTTCCGGCATACAGCCACTTGCAAATCGACCAATAGTCCTCGCATGCACATAAGGCAAATGGGCATAGTCGAGTTGATTTTCAACACATCGAACAAATGAAGTATTCCATATATCAGTCACATAAAACGTGAGTGCTTTTGGATGAAAAGCAGGACCTTCAAAAAAAGATGGCTCACCATGAGGAGCATCATCTCCATACCACATCCACAGATACCCAAAAAGCTCCTTTGCGGGATAGGTTTTGACACACAAATGCGTATTGCTTCGTCCTAATTCAGGCACCAACCGACACGAGCCCTTTTTCTCAAACTGAAAACCATGGAAAGGACACTCAATAAGCGTACCATCAGCTGTCTTGAGTAATTTTCCTTGACTGAGACGCGCTTTTCTATGCGGGCAAAGGTCCTGCATGATCACAAGCTCATTATCTCTATAAATTACAAGATCAATACCAAAACAGCGCCTTTTTGCAATACCCTGAAAAGCGCTGACCCGGTCGATACAGTACCAATGAGATGGAAGTTTTATCATTTTAATGCAAAAAGGAGCTTCATGTCTTCATCGTCAAATCGAATGCTTGCACCAACTGACCAAGCAAATTTCGACTGAAACCGCAACGACTCAACTGCAGCTTGCACATAAACAGAACCTATAACACGTCCAGACAGCGTGATACGATCATCAATGGACGAATTCCCGTGAAAATAAATATCATTACGAACAGTATAGCGTCTAAGATCATCTTCTGGACCAAGCAGTAATTGCCCTGATAAAGCACCATCGCTATAGAGCATGCCCAGAGAAAGATCGATCCTTTGACAGAGGAGCCAGCCCAACATAAAAGAAAAAATAGCTCCAGATTTGTTTAGTGTATCCGTTTGAACTGACTGTATACCACTCGCGGTCGTTGTTTTTACAATCTGTGTTGACAAAGTTCCTCGGGGATCTGCACCAACACCGGCCAAATAGTACCGCGTTGGCCTGGGCCATATCCCAAGATGAAACCAAGCTCGCGATCCATCATAAGCTGGAATACTTATCGCTCCTACATCAACCTGAAAACGAATTGCATTCACCTTTGTTAGCAGTTTATTGACATTCACAATAACTTCCTGCAACTCATTAGCATAGACAGGATTATTCAGCAGCATACCAACTGAACCTTCACCCTTATTTATCCGAACCATAATGCTTCGCATTTGCTCAATAGCATCTTCAAGCTTCGCTAAACTACGTTGTGCGGTCTGCGTCAGACCTCCTTCAGGCGCAATTGTTTTCGAGACGTTCTCCACTGCACGATTGAGCTGCTGCATCGTTTTCCGCAGATCGTCAGGCCTAATTGCTTCTTTTAAAGATCCTGCTAAATCTGTCACCTGCTGCACGAGTTCATGCACCTGCCCAACAAGGTGGCTGACATCCTGCTGATCCGTACCTACAGGTATTTCATTTTGATCAGCCGCATAGGCACTTGGAAAAAAACTCCAGCTCACTTGGGATCCAATATATTTTACAGGTCTCAATTCAACGAATTTATCACCCAAAAATCCATCTGCCCGAATATAAGCCTTGGTATCAACCAGGACCTGAACTTTTTCTGTAATACAAATACCAAGTATGACTTGCGACTCAGTCAGCGCCACTGACTGCAAATAGCCTATATCAATACCTAAGGATCGCACAGGAGATTTTGATTTCAAACCTGTTGCATCATCTACACGAATATTCACCAATTGACACTGACGCCACCAGTACGGATGACCATTCACCAACATCGTGAGCCAAAGGATGATACCGACACCGACACAAGAGAAAATACCTACCGTCAAGCGTGTCTGTCGACTTACAGCATGCGCTAACATATGAGCCTCATTTCCTTACATCACACGCAACGACTTTAAACCGAGAGGCAAAAAGGACGTCACAATATAATCAACACCTAAAATCATTAAACTTGAGGCAACGACAGTATTGCGCGCCGCATTTCCAACAGCTTTTGCCCCCCCATAGGCAGAAAGCCCACAAAAACACCCGATCAATGTAATCCCTAAACCAAAGACTGACGCTTTAACAATACAGTGCGTCAATTCTATAGGATCAACAATATGAAAAAAATGTGACCAAAAAACCGCTCCTTGCAGACCCATCACATAGGTTGCAATAAGAAATGCTGAAATTGTAGCCAGAATACAGAAAAGAATCGCTAAAAGAGGAAGCATGCAGACACCAGCAAGCACACGCGGCATAACCAGCAGCTCAACCACATCGACCCCCATCACTTTGAGTGCATCGACCTGCTCACTCACACACATGCTAGCAAGCTCTGCCGCCATAGACGCGCCAGCCCTTCCAGTTACCATAAGCGCTGCCATCACAGGCCCAAGCTCACGAAACAAGGTCATGCCTACTGTACCACCCAACAAAGCCTCAGCCCCAAAACGATGGAGTGAAATATAGAGCTGGTAACCAAGCACCGCACCTAAGAAAATGGCACCTGCAGCTGTCACCATCCAAGAACCAACACCGATGATCGCGCACTGGTGGACAAATACCCCAGCACGCTTCTTGAAAGCGTGAAGCGTTCCTAGAAATTCACGTACAAAAAGCACCCACCTACCAAAACACTCAATCGCCCTGGTCAAAGCAGCTCCCTGTACGTCATAAGCTCAACATGCGCCATACAATAATCGCCCTGAGCCTCAATCTGCCGATAGAGCGCATCCTGCGTTGCCTGTTCCCTCATGTTAATCATAAAAAAACTACCATCCCCATGTACAAATCTCGTCTTTTCTGCTTGCTCAAGCTTTTTTGCAAACGCTACCTCTTGAAGCGCAAATTCACTCCGCAATTGAGCCACGCCCATCGATTGCCGAAGATTAGCAACATGCATAGTCAATTTCTGCTGCAAGAGCTCTTTCTCTAAGGATACACGCTCCCGTTCTGCTGTCAAAGAGGCAATCTGTCCTCTTGCGGTGCGTCTAAAAAGCGGCATCTGAAAAACGAGTTCAGCCTTCACTTCTAGCGGCGCCCCTGTTGGCGGCAGTTGTTCATCCACAATGCCAGGATTAATGCCAAAATCTCGCGTTAGACCCATCTTGAAATCCATTGTTGGTAAGTAAATGTTTTCAGCTAGATGCAAATCAACCCCGAGAGCGTCAATTTTTTTACCCATGGCATCAATATCAGGATAGACTGCCTGATCAGTACGCAGCTCTCCCTCACACCGAGGCATAGTATCGGGCAAAAGATCAGATGTAACGACTCGCGGCACCCCATGCTCGTCACGCAGATAGAGAGATAGGGCAAGTGCAGCCTGCTGTAACGACCGCTCTGCCGTAATAACATTAGACCGTCTTTGAACAACAGCCCGCTGGTTGTCTGTATAGTCAATCTGCGCTACATCACCATGCTTCACACGCGTCAAAAGCGCTTTGTCACGCGAAAGAGCGATATTCAGCAAATCGCGTGCAACCGCAGTTTTTTGCCCTGCAATCACCCACTCCCAGTAACGTTTAGATGCGCCACGCTTAATATCACGCACATCCATTTCGCGGTGTACACGGGAGGCACTCACAGCAATTTCTGTCCGCATAAGCCCCGCACGCCGCTCATCAATAGACCCACCTTGCAAAAGAGGAACAGCCGCCTGCAATCTAGCCCGTCCTAATGTAAAGGTCAGATCCTGGGAATTATAAACGGGAAAGACACCCTCACTTGACCTATACCCCATCTCAAAACGAGCCCCCCAGTATCGTGTTGGCTGCGATAGCTCAACATCGAAAACCCGGTATTTATAGTATCCCACTAACCCAGACTGCAACTCACTTTTAAGACTTGTATCAAAACCCCCACGCGCGCTTTGCGCATCACCCTCAGCCGCGTAAATAGCCTGATCTGCAGCCTGCAGCACAGGGTGCACCGATACCAGGACCTCATCAAGCGACAAGACCTGTGCATGCAGCACTCCATACATAAGTAATGCGATCATCAATCATGCGCCTTATTAGGAGAATACCCTGGAGGTAAGATAGTAGGAGGAAATCCGTTAAACTGCCGCCAAAGCTCATAACCCACTTTCACACGATTCAAAAGAATCCAGCCATGCGCACGAATACCTTGGCGCAAATACCTCGATTCAGGCCAAGGACCTGTCTCCTCGCTGTCTGGCACGACTAAAATACGAAACTCTCCATTACCGCTATCCGCTGCATCCACAACAGCAACCTTTCCACCAAATGTACCAACCGCAACACTGGGCCAACCACTAAACTGAATCGCAGGCCAGCCCTCAAACTGCAGTCTCACTTGCTGCCCTTCATTCACAAGAGCGACATCCTTACCCATGATCCACAGTTCAACCGCACGAGAATTCGTTTCAGGCACAATCACAGCAAGTGTATCCCCCGCTTTGACGAGCACGGAGCCTTCACCAGGAACGCGCCGAAGAATAGTTCCATTCCGAGGCGAATGCACTGATTGCGTCGACTGACGAGCCAATTTGACTTGAATACGCGATAATTCAGCCTGCGCATTCGCCTGATCTGCCAAAAATTTTGCATACTCCAGTTTTGCAAGCTCATAAGTACGGCGTGAACTGAGCCCCTGTTCTGCAAGAGATTGCTGCCGGTGCATATTAATGTCAGTTGTCTGAATAGAAAAGCGTGCTGCACGTATTCGTGCCTCAACTGCTGCCCTCTCAGCCTGCATACGATCGAGTATCTCAGGATCATTATCAACAAGCTCAACAATAGGATCGCCCTCATGCACGGTCGAGCCCTCATGCACAAACCATTGACCCAAACGCCCCTGCACAGGTGCATCTATTGTCTGCTGCCGCTCCGTGGGAGAATATGCTACAACTCTCCCCATTCCACGCGATGTCTGCTGCCAAGAGACGGTACAAAGCAGTATAATGCCAAGAACAATACAGCCGCCAAAAAGAGCCGAAAAAATACGAAAATGCGAAGGAGAACTCACAATCTGCAAAGAACGAAATGGCTCACTCATACGTTACCCTTCCTTGATCAAGGCGCCACCGCGCATCAAAAATATCAAGGCGTGCTATATCTTGACGACCTGTGGTGACAAGCACTGTTGCCTTCATCGCACGGAGCACCTGAGATGCTTGCATGAGACCTTCATCATCAAAATCATCCAAAAATGCATCAAGAAGCATCAACCGAGGACGTGCCAAAAGCGCCCGCGCGAGCATGACCATTTTTGCCTGCCCATGCGACAATGAATAACGCCCTCCAGTTAACTTTGCTGTCAGACCCCGCTTCTGGATATCTACTAAAATACCGCAGTCTTTCAGGATACTGTAGATATCCTGCATAGCAAGCAAACTACGATCCGCATGAATAAGCAGATTATCTTCAATGCTGCCATCAAACAGATCAATATCCCTCAATAACACAAGCCCACGTCTGAGCTCTGTAAAAGGATAATCTGACAAACTGACGCCATCAACTGACACAATACCTGTCCCATGCGGCTGAATATGACGTAACCCGTAAATGCAATCAATCAGAACACTTTTGCCACTCCCTCGGCGACCCAAGATGACACACTTACTGGCAGCTGCAATCCTAAAATCACAATCCTCAAGCACAAAAGCATGCTCATGATCTGCATACTTCACATGCTCGAAGGAAACACACGCAGCCTCAGGATGCACATCACCTACACTGACACTATTGTCACGTCCTGCAACTTCTAGTTCTAAAATATCAAAGAGTGACCCAAGCTTATCGCATGCTGCCAGCAGGTCATAAAAACTCTCGAAGTACCTTCCAAATTTCCCAACACTCCCCAGCACCGATGCAACGATCATCTCTGAGGCAACCAGCTGCCCGAGCGTGAGCTGCCTTTGAATAACCAAAAATCCACCAACACCAAGGACAAAACAGCTCGCAAAAAGTTGCGTCCCCAAGGTGCCAATTGTTTGATTCATCACAATATGAAAATGCTTTTTACGACTTTGCACATAAGAATACGCCAGCGTATCTGCATGAGCAGCACCAACTGGCATAGCGCGTGGATGCTTAAACACAAGTGGTACACGTGCGAGCTCCTCAAGCCAGCCCGCGACATCATACTTGTATTTTGACTCTAAAATACTTGACTCTATAGCTCCACGACCAAGAAAAAAGATAACCCAACCAAGTAGGCATAATAGAATAATATCAAAAGCAAGCAGCATAGGATGATAAAATGCCAAGAGCACCATACCAAAAAATATCTGCAAAATAAGAGACAGACCATCCAAAATAAGCGATGCCAGGCTTTTTTGAATCGTCAGGACATCAAAAAAACGATTCATCACCGAAGGTCCACAGTGTTTTTCAAAAACAGTTGCCTCAACATGAGGCATACGCATAGCAAGCCCGAGCGTCACACGCGCAAAGATTCTTTGCATCACAAGCTCTAAGATGACGAGCTGCAATGCCCGCAAGAAAAGCGACAGCCCCAAAAACAAGAAAACAAAGAACGTCATGACTATGACCGGCTGCACCATAGTGCCAAACGCCACAGTATTGACGAGTGTCTGCACAGAAATAGGTATAACCAGACCAAAGACGCCAGAACAGACGCCATAGACGGCAATAGCCACAATATCCTTACTATCAAAGCCAAGAAGCTGCCGAACTCTCAGCAGTGCGTTTTTATAGCCGCTTCCTGGGATCCTGATTTCAGAAATCCCATGTATATCCACAAGCACCCCTTCGAGGCCAGCATACCATACAACATACTGTTATCTCGCAAGTTTTGTCTACCACGAGCCGATAGGCATAGGCATGAATAAATTGACTGCCCTTATCATTGATGATGAACCTGAAATACTTGAAGTTGTCGTCGATCAACTCGAATCAAGTGGATTCAATCTTCTTGTTCTCCAAGCATCCTCTTTTGACGAGGCATCCAAGCTCATCCACCAGGCAGACATCGTGATCTCAGACATCAATATGCCTGGCAAAGACAAGCTCGAAACCCTGCTCCAGACAGTCAATAAACCCACAGCAAGAATCACAGGTTACGATGAAGTCACGGGCCCGTGCATCATCCATAAACCATTTCAAATTGATGAGTTCGAATCAGTCATTAAGCTTATTATCGAACAATCACGCGCCGCATAATTAGGACTGAATACCAATAAGGCTCACAGTCTGAAAACGCTTTACACCCTCACGGTACACGATCCCAGCCCCCAAAAGCATCAAACCAATTGCTCCACACGCGTAGACAAAGAGGTCGAAACCACCTGACTCAATCCAGTCAAGAGGCAAAATAGAAACAGCTCCAGCCGGAGTCAAAAGAAGCAAAATACGCCCAAGCCCTGTTGGAAACATCTTCCCCACTGGATAAAAACTCAAGGAAAGGACCATTTCGCGAATCAAAAGCGCAACAGCATTCCCACGAGGAACATAAAAGGCCAAGCTGCCAGAAAAAACGTAGAGCGCAAAAAGAGCAACACAACTCATGCCACTTGCCAGCATAGTCCGTAACCCCATGGCAACCGATCCATAGAAAAAGACACATACAATACCTGCAAGGCCCATCAAGAGATCGCCAAGAGCTGCAGGATGCAGCGTATGCATAGCAACGAGCACAAGTGGATGTCGAGGCGTTGCTACTTTGGATTCAAAATGCCCACTCACAATCAGCTCGCCCAGCTCGATCCAACCACCAAAAAAGAAATTAATACCACCCCAGGACGTCATCATCATAGCGTTGAGTGCAATATAATAGAGCAACATGCCGTCATGATCTGTTTTACCTGCAAAAAGCATCCCCCACATACCCATGAGGAAAAAAATATTATTCACCAACATACCCAAAGCGCCCGCTAGCAAATTCGGGAGATTCGCCCCATGGGCCTGCATCGAGTAGATAAAAAATCGATATAAAAGCCGCATACTAGCCTCCAAAACTCTGATGGCGCTCTTTTGCAATGCGAAAGAAAAAATGATTAATAACAAAGAAAGTAATAATCAGTACAGCGACCCGCATATGCCAAACAGCCACACCCATTTCATAAAACTGCCCTTTGACACAAAAATGTGCAACCTGAAAGAACACATCTGATGGTGGTAATTGTAAAAAAAACGACCTTCCCGGCTCACCATAATCAGCCAGTGGCGCAAACACCCCCCCTAAGGACAAAAAGAGCTTCGTAATAGGCGTCACCAAGTACTTGGTCTCATGCCAAAGCAGCTGAGCTATAGCAAAAAAAGTCGCCAGCAAAGCCTCAATAATCGTCAACAAAGGCATAAGCAAAAAAAGCCGCCCGCATGCAGCAAAGCTCAACCCAAAATCGACACCTAAAAGAGGAAGGATGCAAAGAGCAGCACCAATATAGACAATACGAGAACCCAGCGAGGCACCCATTTGCCCACAGAAAGTGAGCGTTAGCCACGATCTCGGCCGTGACAGTGTAATCGAAAAGTCAGCATCCGAACGCTGCATAAAAGGCGAGCGCAGAAAATTCATAAACAAAAGCTCAGTGATAGCAATATAAATTGCCACTTCATCACGGGTATAATGCCCCTGGTAAGCATTAAATTTCTGCCACATCTGGGTCAAAAGCCAAATAAAAAATCCATACAGAAACAAAGGCGCAAGAGAGCTCCCCACATCAGCAAAGCGCTCCCGCATCTGGAACCATCCATAGCGGAAATAAAACATCTTAGCCATACCTGGCCTCAAGAACCTCTTCCAGCGTTACTTCTGTAATAGTAACGTCCTGGAGGCCATCTCCATAGTGCTTGGAAAGCATAAAAATAGCTTCTGCCATCGGCAGCTTGTCAGTCGAAAATTCGTACATATGCGTGTATTCATTTTCTCGTCGATTCATAGTGAACTGAGCATCCTGAACCAAAGCCTGATCTACTTGACTGGTTGTGACGCAGATACGCCTCAAGTACTTAAGATCACCCTTCATTTCCTTCAACGGACCATCATAGCGCTTCTGCCCATGATCAATCAGAATACAGCGATCGCAAAGCGCCTCAACATCACTCAGATCATGGCTCGTCAGCATAAGCGTTGTACGCTCATGCTTCTGCCACTCCAAAATCAATGTCCGCAAACTGTTTTTAGCTACAATATCAAGCCCAATAGTGGGCTCATCAGCAAGTAACACCCGCGGTTTATGCAACAAAGCTGTCACAATCTCACAGCGCATACGCTCGCCAAGACTCAAAGACCTTACTCTCCGCGTCAAAAAAGGAACAATACCAAAAGCATCAGAAAGATCACTGATGCGCTTTTTCTTTGATGCACCCACATCATACATCTCAGCTGAAAGCTCCAGACACTGCCCGACCGTCATATGCAAATAAAGCTGAGATCGCGTTCCAAAAACAAGCCCCAACTGCCTATTGGCATCGACAGATCCTGCCTCAAAGCCAAGAATCTCAGATCTCCCCGCAGATGGTCGCAAGATACCGCACAGCATCTTAATTGTTGTACTCTTCCCAGCTCCATTAGGACCCAAAAAGGCAACTGTCTCACCTTGCTGGATATCGAAGCTGAGCGCTTGCACGGAAGGCGTAGAGGCTTTAGGGAACTGTTTAGTTAATCCATCTGCACGTAAAGCGAGTGTCATGAGAAGCCCACCATACCCAGGTACGCCCCCAAATGCAACCCTCGTCCGCAAAGACAGAAAACTACGACGCCTTTTCCTTCGATGGAAAATCAGAATTTACAGATAAAAAGAATTGAGAATTATGCGCCACACCTTGAAGTTTCTGCAGGATTTTTGCTTTCTTGCTCCCATTTTGAAATATCCAGGACTGACGCCGAAGGCGAGCGTCACAAACCTGTACTCAGCAAGCCTTTCATTATGGTGTTTGGCGGTTACCCTAAGCGTCACTATGTCAGGAGTGCAACCAATCCGGCGCATCATGCGATTCCTCGACGAACACGCTCTTTCCCATTCCTTTTTCCACTCAAGTCTTTTCAAGTCCTAGTACCTGACTTTCTCACGAAGCTCTCCTTGACTTTACTGCGAGCAAAAAATATTACAAATAAGCACGAGCTATCTACCCAAGTAAGCGAATCAACAAAAGATTCAAAAAATGCTGATACATGGAAAATAACAATATACACGCAACCCAAAGAAACGATATTATCAGCACAAAAGATACATCTAAATATCTTCTTTATTCAATCTTATGCAAAAACTGCTCTTCCTATTTCTACCAATTATGACATCGACCTAGGAACATGATGCGGCTTCACCAAATGCAACGCAATCCAGAATAGGAACTCGTACCGAAAAAACTTCATGATCGAGGCGTTCCATTACAGGATTTCTTACATATGTTTGACACGCGCGTACAATCGCACCCTGTCTCAGGAAACGCTCCAAGGCTTCTGCGTTTCCTTCCTCGAAGAAAGAAGTATGCCTATGGCCAAAATGTTATAAAAATCTTGCGATCCATGGTATACGCACGAGGGTGCCTATCGTCTTTGCTTTGATCGCCACTGCCATCTATGCTCTTGCCACATACTGGCTTAAATTTCCTCTTCTTGCAGATGACTTTATCTTTTTAGTCAAAGCACACTCGCCAGATTTCCAATTACAGGATTTTGCTGGACTCCTCACGCAAAGGCCCCTCTCATCCCTCCTCAACTTCCTTGCACTCAAGCACCACTTTTTCGAGCAGACCTGGCTCCTCTATTTCTACTTCTTCCTGCACAGTCTCGGGCTTATGCGCATAGTCATTTGGTTACGAGGCAGCCACAAGAGCTTTATTCTTCTATGCTTCTATCCCTGTTTTTTTGAAGTCCTTTTCATGCGCCTCAATCTCCCCTACTGCCTTGGCACACTTTTGCTTTCCTACGCACTGACAAGCTCCAACAGTATCAAGCGCATCGTCCTCATGTGGCTCGCTTTCTGCTCACTTGAAACCTACGTCCTACCAGCATTCATCCTGCCTCTTTTGCCGACAATCCTTTCACAAAGACGCAGCAATACCCTCAGATACACCCTAGAATGGCTCCTCGCACTGAGCGCATACCTCCTGACACGAAATGCACTTCTTATCCCTGGAAGCCCCATCCTTGCATGGCGCTTCTCTGACATGCTCCTAACCCAGTACATCAGCCTTCTTTTTACGCTACATTTTTATAAAATCTACTGGATTGAAACAGGCCTTTTTTGGGCAGCAATCGGCATCCTGCTCATACAGGCCAATCGCAGAACGAGACTCGCCTTCTTCATCCTCCCAGTTGCTGCATCCCTCCACACTATCATGATGGATTACTATGCACCTCGTGCGATCCATGGAGCCGGCATTATACTCCTAGCCCTGCTTGCACATGCTCTCTCTGTCAGCAAAAAACCCCTTGTGCCAATTGCGCTTCTCTGCACTGCTTTTAGTCTCCAACTTGGCATCATCTTCCACACACGCTTCATGAATGATAAAATCCTACAGAATCTCGATACTCAATGGGCCACAACCATGCGCTCCTGCCAAGAACCATGCATTCTCCCCATTCATAACTTACATCATGATTTTCTCCGTGACTGGATTATGCCGCCGTATGCATGGACACCATTTCTTCAATGGGTCCAGCTCCATAACGGCATCCAGAAACACATAGAGTTCCGCTAGCTGACCAGCGTTTTTGCAAGCGCTGGAATCTCATCCAACATAGCATGGCGATCTGCATCAGAAACCGCAATGACTCCATCAAAACTCTTCCAAAGTACTTCCTGAATTCCACAAAACTTTAGCGTTCCATCTCTCATTGAAGTAGGAAGAGCATTCTGAGCCGTACCCAGAATGACTTCTGGTGTCCCTGTCGTCATAAGAACAAGCGCCTTCTTATGGTGCAACAGCCCTCGCCCACCATTCGGTCCGTACTCAAAAGCAAAACCATAACTCAGCACCCGATCAATATATCCCTTGAGCAAAGCAGGCCTACCAAACCACCAGAGCGGGTAGACAAAAGCCAAGCGATCAGCCCACAGTATTTCAGCTTGCTCAGCTGCAATATCAGCTGACACCTTCCCAGCCTGCAGCTCCCCAAGATCCTGCCCATCTAGAACAGGATTAAATTTTAACGCATAGAGATCACGCGTCCGAACCTCATGCGATTTCTTCAGTTCTGACTCTAAGCGTCCATAGACCGCATGATTGAAACTTTTAGGATTCGGATGACAATAAATAATCAAGACCTTCGACATAGCAGTACCTCGTCTGCCACGGCACTGAGTCTCTCAATAAAAAACAACCATTGAAAATACTCAGGTATTCATCTCCACAGGAATACTTCTCATATAGCACGCATCAGGATAAAGGTCTTGCTCATGCGGGCAACACAACAGTCCTGTTGACATTTGCACGTAAGAAATAGCTCAGATCGTTCAGCTCCTGAAATACCTCCATCTTCAAATAGGGCCACATATCGAAAACACGCATCTCATGATTGGAAAAGGTAATTTCTAATGTATAATCATCTCGAGGAATGACGCTCGTAGGTCTTGAATTCATATCACTCACTTCAGCGGATCAATCTTAAAAAGACTACGTCCACTCACCGCAAGCTTCCAGTTCACCATAAGCTCTTCCTGATGAATTCAATCCATGCAATCAGGAGCTTCATTCGAGATTTTGATACAACAACCTCTTCACCATGATACTCCACATGAATATGTAGAGTATCATGTCAATCACTATCTTCAGTATATATAGAAAAAATAATACCGTAGAACGTAGAAAGAGTTGGCATGGCCTCTCCTGTCATTGGACATCCACAAAAAAAATACTTTCTACCTCCCCTTATGGTACGGTCTCCCGTATGATACACCATAGACAACCCGCCGAATGGGCCCATCACAGCGCAGTTTGGCTTGCCTGGCCCTCAGATACATCTCTCTGGAAGGAAAACCTCCAAACAGCCCAAACCGAATTCCAAGGTCTCTGCCAGGCTATTGCTTGCATAGACCCCTTAACAAAAAAAGCACTTGGCGAACGCCTAGAAATTCTTGTTCCTAACGAAATAGCTGAACAGTTAGCAAGAAGCATGCTCTACGATCTCCCTGCAAACTACCACCACATTCCGTTTGGTGACATATGGCTGCGAGATACTGCTCCCATCTTTGTCCAAAGCGCCCATGGAGCCGCAACGGTTCGCTTTAGATTTAATGGCTGGGGCAATAAATACATGCTCGATCATGATGCAGCAGTTGCAGCTAGCATTGCACGTACCGCAAAGATCCCTGATTACACTTTCCCGTGGGTCTTTGAAGGCGGCTCTATTGATGTCGATGGGGAAGGCACCTGTATCACCACACGACAGTGTCTGCTGAATAAAAATCGCAACCCAGATATGACTCAAGGCCAAATCGAAGCAGGCCTCCGAGATGCCCTCGGTATAGAAAAAGTGCTTTGGCTCCAAGATGGACTTATCAATGATCATACAGATGGTCATGTTGATACGATTGCACGTTTTGTTGCTCCAAGACGTGTTGTCTGCATGGAAGCGCTCGATCCAAACGACCCCAACAAAGAAGTTCTCGCTCAGATTGCACATGACTTATCTACCTTTACTGATCATCAGGGACGTCTGCTTGAGGTAATCAAAATTCCATCTCCTGGCATTATTGGCGACAGCATGCCTGCGAGCTATGTGAACTTTTATATTGGCAATAGTGCAGTTGTCGTCCCTACTTATGGATCACCCTACGACCAGGCAGCAGTTGCTGCGCTCGTGCCTCTTTTTCCTGGACGACATGTATGCGGCATGCCAGCCCGAGCCATTTTAACCGGCGGTGGCGCATTCCACTGCATAACTCAGCAACAGGTAAAATTATGAATACCGTAGTCGCAGCTCTTCAAATAGCCATGGAAGAAAATAGCAACAAAAACGTCGCCCGCATCACGGACCTCGTTCGAGAGGCCGCTAGTAAAAAAGCCCAGGTCATTTTAGCTCCTGAGCTTTTTGAAAGTCCTTATTTTTGTCGTGTTGAAAATGATGCTTTTTTTAGCCTTGCGCGCCCAGTGCACAATCACCCAACCATCACGCATTTTCAGTCCCTTGCTCAGCAACTCGGCGTCGTCATTCCCGTCTCGTTTTTTGAACAAGACGGTCCTCACTACTACAATAGCCTTGCAATGATTGATGCAGATGGCAGTCTGCTGGGCACATACCGCAAAAGCCACATCCCCGACGGTCCCGGCTATGAAGAAAAATTTTACTTCAAACCAGGCAATACTGGTTTCAAAGTATGGCAGACACGCTTTGGCACTCTTGGCGTTGGTATCTGCTGGGACCAATGGTTCCCTGAATGCGCCCGCGCCATGATGCTTATGGGTGCTGATATACTCCTCTATCCCACAGCTATTGGTACGGAGCCCGAATCACCCGAGCTCGACACTAAGGACCTCTGGCAACGTGCCATGATTGGACACGCAGTCTCTAACGTCGTTCCGGTCATAGCAGCGAACCGCATTGGCACTGAGGGCAACCAAACATTTTACGGTCACTCTTTTATCAGCGATCACCGCGGAAACAAAGTGGCCGAACTTGGCAGAACAGATTCAGGAACGATTGTCGCACCATTTGATCTTACTGAAATAAGAAGAAACCGTGCGTCCTTCGGTTTTTTCCGAGATCGCCGCGCAGATCTCTACAGCATACTTTGCAACGCATGAAGGCGTATCGACAAAACACTCTCTTAAAGTTGTCTTCCGCTGAAATTAATACGCTGAGGAATAGCCGCAGAGGCTGGATGAATATATGGACGAACAAATCCATTTGCAGTCAATTTTAATATCACGCTATACGAATATTGACTTGCTGTTGATGCCACATACGTAACATCTATAACCTCTGTCGCAGTAGTAGTCGAACCATCATTATTCTCTAATAAAACTAAAAGTCGTGCAGATGATGATGCTGCTGTCAAGTTCGCAACATCAATGCAAATCTGATATACTCCAGTGGTCGGTACGGTAAACGTAAAACGTCTTAAGTCCCCGTCTGGAGTTCTGAGGCTAACAGTGTAGATTCGTACCCGGTCTTAGGAGGCCAACAGTATGAATCCAAATATATTAAAAAAAAAGGTCGGTAGTTTTAGGGCGGCTCATGGGACGATACG
>CAIUGE010000085.1 GCA_903898645.1 Oligoflexia bacterium
AGTGCTTCTCCCGAATAGGTCTACTGGTCCTGAAAATTTTTCCCATATTTGACGTAGCTCCAAAAGGAGCTCGGGTAGTGGGTTTCGTATCGTCCCATGAGCCGCCCTAAAACTACCGACCTGTTTTTTTAATATATTTGGATTCATACTGTTGGCCTCCTAAGACCGGGTACGAATCTACACTGTTAGCCTCAGAACTCCAGACGGGGACTTAAGACGTTTTACCGTCGAAGGTCTTCTAAGAATCTTTTAGAGGCATTTCTTTCGCAGTCGTTTTTATCTGTGCCATCTTGTTGCATTATTGGTTCAGGAGCAAGCGGCAAGACGATTTTTTTGCTCGGATGGACAAGTGCTCCGCACATCATTTGATGATAGTACTGAGGTGCTCCTGTTTTTGTTTCTTTGATGCAACAATTTGCACAATGCACCTTGTCTGAGGAGAAAAATCCTGTGCCATCAAGTGCTATTAAAAAATGATTATCCATGAATTTGAACTGCTCCAAGGACTTAGAGCGTTGCGCCATACTAAATAATTTTTTAAAATACAAGTCGATACTCACGAGGATCGACTACATCCAAAATTTCTCTCGTCGTTGTATCAGAAAGCGGCTGTTTTACACCGAATACCGTTTTTAGGTTATGCTTAGTGGTGTCGTCATCTCTTGTGGCGCGGTCAAATTGTAGTAGTGATGGAAACTTCAAGCTGAACATCGCGATAGAACTCATCAAAGCATCTGTTGCGCAATGCGTCTTCGGTCTTCCTGCGCCCTCCTGACGAGGATCCTGAACTTTTTCGGATATGTAGCATCTTATTTCTTGGAGCATGGACGGAAAAGATAGATTCTTTTGATGGTTCATGGCAGTTCCCCTACTGTTGCATCTAGTTGCCTAGCAATACTCTTATCAGGGGATGGGAAAGTCTGCGAAAAATTTTTCTAACACTACGCGTAACGCCTTTACTAGATCAATGTCTTCGACTTTCCGGGAACTGCTGGCTTCTATGTAGGTCTGCCGGTTGAGACCTTTGTTTTAAAGTAGCTCTTGAACCTCATTCGTGATGAATGTGGTCATTTCGAAATGTTCTATAAATGGCTGTAATCTTGTGAGTTTTGGGAAAGCTTGCCTAAGAAGAGCAAGAGTTGAGTCCGCTGGCGCTTGTCCTGGTACAGCCATTGTATCGATAACCTTCGAGGCCCACTTCAATGATTTGCTGATCCCCTGGAAACGACCTTTCTTGCTAAGGCTGGGTGGCATGAATGCAACAGCTTGTGTTTGTCGGAGCCTGCTCGCTCCGCCGTAGACTATGGTCATGAACCTTTTGTATCCGACTGTATCTTTGAATTCGAATTTGAGCGCGTTCGCTATAACACGGCCTAGATCATTGATGACGGTTATCTCGGATTTGCAATGATGTGCCTCGCGATAGAGACGTATTTCCTTTTGCAGATCACCGCCCTGGTCACTAAGAATGGCAGCAGGTCTGCCTGCTTTTCCGAACACTTCTTCAAGGCATGCTCGAATAACTTCCCCGGTTGAGCTCTAGACTATCTTGATATAGACCACTTCACAATCCTCCAAGGTTATAGATGATTCCCTCTCTTGCAATGCTTTCAGACGTACTCGTAGGATGACAATAGCCTTGCGCGTTCCAATGTCTATTGAAGTATCCATGATGCAATCCATGGCTCACTGATTGCTTTCACAAGACTAAGACGATAAATGCCTAGTTGAAGGACCTAGTTGATGCACGATGTAAAATGCGGAATCCAAGGATTAACGAGAGCCTTAAACGTAGTGAGTGCTTCAAGGATCTTGGGAACGGCTCGAAATGATACGCTGCAATTAGCAGATATGTAAACGCATAAGGCCTTTACCGCCAAAGACCCTTGATCGTGAAAATGACCTACACCTGCTTTCATTGATCGGGACTCTTTTTCGATGCGCTCCATTTCTTTGCGCTGTCTTTCGTTCTCATTTGCGAGCTCTTTTGCGCTCTCTTGGAGTATATTGAGCTCTTCTTGCTGAATTCTGCTTTCTTCCTGGAGCTTTTTGATCATTTCTCGCATTTCATTAAGCTCTGCTTCTCGTTTTTTATCATCGTCCGATGACGCTTTGAATCTAATGATCTCATCAGTCTTCTTCTGTACAATGGCTTTCAACGCTGAGACTTTTCTCTCAAGGCGGTTGATCTCCTGGCGTTTAAGCATGTTCTTATCTTTCCAAGAATCTCTGCTATTACGCATTCTTGTGAGTGCCAGCATGATTATTCCCTCAGTTCTTGGGGAACTAAATCACATCTTGATGGTACGTGTCATACATTTTTTTATGACTTCTGGGGGCACCAAAAGTGTCACCAACAAAAACAGCTGAATATGAGTTAGCTAAGTGCGTTATTCTGCTGATTTCTACAGCCTAGCACAAGACCCGTAAGTAAACCGCATGCCTGTCCATTCACTTGTTCAGCCACCATTCTTCAGTTTTATATTTCTCGGGAAGATGAGGGTCACCTGGTTCAAAACCAAGTGCTTCTATCTCATCGAACCACCGGTCTCCTAAATCTTCAGGCAACTTTGTTCCGCACCATGGACAATAGTGAATTGCTTGGACAGAAGAGCCTCCATCACGATAGTCAAGTGAATACGACCTGAATTTTGGGGTATACTTAAGTCCAATCTCTCCATGAATCAGGTGGCTTGCCATTTTTTCACAGCAGTGTTTCATAGTTTCCCCTTTATATCTCTTCCGTCGACTGCGGGTTTGTAGAGCTCTCCAGTAGTGGGCTCTATGGATCCCAGGTGATCGCCTTTTCTGTCGTACGCTTCTATGTCTTTATGGATGTAATCCCACTCGTAATATCTTTTATTTTTACCTTCACCACTGGTTTTAATAGTCCCTCGATATGGCTCCAGCTCTTTCCATTGCTTGCTCTCGGATGGTCCATTGACTTTTACCGGCTTCGCGTCAGGCTGCCCTTCAGAATCCGTGACCACTGGTTCCGGAACTTTATGAAGCACATGACCAGCCGCTGGACCAACCGGAGCATCTCCTATCGTTCCCATGCCCATATCAGCATCAGAAGCCTGATACCCAGGGTCTTGCTGAAGCTCCTTCACTTTCTGGTCCAACGCAGGCTGTCCTAAGGTACCAACACCAGTATCAGGCACGGGCATAATCTTCAACGTTCCAGCTGCTTCGAGCAGCCCAAGCTCCATTGCTGCCCAGAGCACTGGCATGGTCTTTTGCATGAAATTGTTATCAATCGCATTGTTGCCAGCTGTGTATGCTGTAGTAATTCCATCTGCATCGCCTGTGAAGAGTCCGGAG
>CAIUGE010000086.1 GCA_903898645.1 Oligoflexia bacterium
GATAGCACGATGCCCCCATTTTTTTATTAATCATTATTATAATAGATTGAAGTATGCTACCCCTTACCGGGGGGTAGTATGCTTATTTGTCTATTTCTGCAAGCCGCTTTTGCTGTCAGTGTGACGAGCTTTACAGCGGGATCTCCTATTTCAGCTTCAGTCATGAATGCGAATTTTAGCAATGTGGTATCTGCGGTGAACGCCTTGCCCTGGACGGTGTCTGGGGGCTCACTGTCTACGACGTATACAGCAACAGGCATTAATAATGCGAGTCCAGTTGCGCCTCTCGATATTGGAGTGAACAATGGTCAGTGCAGTCTTACTACAACTGGGAGTATTGGTGTTCCTGCATTGAGAATAAGTAATAGCGGTTCGCAAAGTTTGATCAATTTTTATAGTGGGGGAGCTTTAACCGGCAGGATTCGTAATGATAACGGTGGGAATATGATATTCCTTACTCGTACGGGATTTTTTGGCATATACCTCGGTGGGGACTGTGATGTGACGCCTACGTATAGTTGGGTATTTAGTCATACGAATGGTGTATTTTCTTCTACAGGTTGGTCTATTGGGACAAATGGAATTTTATCAGCTTCTGATGCGCGTATGAAAGAGAATGTGCGTCCTGTAGCGAACGCACTGTCTCGATTACTGCAGGTGCGAGGAGTGGAATTCACATGGAAGCAAGGAGTGCCAGTTGCTGGGCAGAGGAGTTTGGGCGTTATCGCTCAGGAAGTAGAAAAAGTATTTCCAGAACTTGTGGGTGAGGGTGACAAAGGGAAGACTGTTGCGTATGCGCAGCTTGTTGCGCCTGTGATAGAAGCGATGAGAGAACTTGCAGACCAAGTGAAGGACCTCAAAGAACAAAATAGTGCTTTGCAAAAACGAGTCGATTCACTTGTTTCCCATTGATATTGAGAATGACTGAAGAATGTTTTTGATGAAAACCGTGAATAATCAGTCCTGATAAGGAAGAGGCGGATGTCTTTTTTGGCCCTGTGTCCTTCTTGCGATCCATTGGTTATGGTCATGTTATAGTTTATATTTAAAATATGTTAAAGTTCACTTTGAGGTCTTGGGTCCTTTTCGGCTTATTTGTTGCGTTTGCAGAGAGGGGGTTTGCTGTACCAGAGTTGCCTCCTGCGCTTTCGCTGCCTCGTACAGCTGCCCTGGAGGACCAGCTGAGCTACTGGGCTTGGGTGCGAGATTGAATCCGAGATGCGTTTGCTCAGGCTCTGGCTTATGACGTGAATCTGATTCAGATAGGGCGGGATAATGTTGAGCTAGTAGGCCAACTAGTTGAAATACCAGGGTACGTGGATGCGTTTAACTTGAGAGTTGCGCCAAATTATAGTGCATCAAATCAAAAGAGAGAAAAAAAGCCTCTTTGACTGTATTCTGCGGATATTGGTCATTTTTTTATAGAAATTACCGTAAAATTCAAGGTTTCTTAGAGATTTCAATATTGAATTGGCGCACACTCCATGGTTTTATCGAGCAGCAACCGATTAAGGTTACTTAGGCCATCCGGCCAAGCTCAGCAAGAACTTGATGCTCCAGAAAAATCAAAGATAAAGCTAGCTCTTGAAGATGCACTGCTTAGCATATTAGAGCAATATAATGTGAAACAGATTTCTTATTATGGTTTTATGGATAAATTTAAACAATTGCGTTGGGGTGAAAAGTGTCCTGATATAGAGCATATCTTGAGTATTTTAGATAAGGCGGAGAGGAAAAAGTATATTGATGCACATTACAGGCAGAAGCATTCTGTATCAGTGGATGATGCGAGCTGTCTTAGCGAGCAGGTTTTACCGGCGACGCATGGAGTGCTTTTAGATCAGTGAGGATTCGGGCCATAAATGTTGCTGATCAGAGCTCTGGAGTGTTGGAGGGAGATCCGAATATCGTGGGCGCGAAGGAGTGACGGTTTTTTCGATCCGTATCCGTATCAAATCTGCATATTGACTTCTTTCTTCTCATGTGCTACGGGTATGCCGTGTTAAAATTCATTCGTAGACATTTTGTTGTCCTTGTTTTGTTTGTGGTATTTGCAGAGCAGGGATTTGCTTGGCCGGATTTGCCACCTGCAATCTCGCTGCCGCCCATAGATACGCTGCAGCAGCAGCTGAGTTACTTGCAGTGGCAAGAAACTAAAAGTCCAGGTCTGTTTACTTATGCTGCAACTTTTGATGTTGACCTGCTTAAGTTGATTAAGGACAATGCTACGCTGGTAGGTGAGTTGGTAAAAATACCAGGGTACGTGGAGGCGTTTAGGGATCGCAAGTATGTCAACATCAAGGTAACTCCGAAAAAAGGCAAAATAAAGGTGGAGACTTATCGGGTGACCTTCAGTGCATTGAGGGAATGGGGGCATCAATTGGTTGGGGTGCTGAAGGACTTAGGGTCTGGTCCGCTACCGCAGGCAATTGCCGATCGGATTACAGCCAATGCTCAGCGCTTACAGGAATACGAAAACTATCTGAGGGAACGGGGTCAAGTTAAGAGCTTGAATGCTTCCGTTCTTGATCTTTCTCGATATTTTGAGTTGTTAGGGTTTTCTGCAAAGAACAAAAGTAAGGATAAGGCTGATTTTCTTAGGATGATTAATAAGGGTGCTCATTCGGTGTTAGAAAAACTAAATGCACTTCATCGGGTTTTGCAAACACATGGGCTCGATCCAAACAATGAGATGATGATCAGGTTGCGTGATGCGATTAGTTCAACTAATACTGTAGAAGAAAGGAAGGCTCACTATGCTGGTGATAGACAAGCGTTTTTTGAAGAGCTATTGAAAAAACAAGTTCTCCTTGCTGAACTCTACGGTTTGCTTCAAAAAAAAACAGATGGTTTTGCGCAATTCCGAGGGACGGAGGATGAAAGGCGACGAGCAGAAGAGGACCTTAAATATTTGGAGTCAGATGACCTGGGGTTCTTTGAGGACGAGGATTTCCGCCAAGAAGTCCTGAAACCTTTGTCGGCGCGTATGAAAGGAGCGGACAGTATCTGGGCAACAATGCATGAGTTTGTGACTCCTTCTGTAAAGGATCGTACTCAAAAGTATGCTGCCAAGCATGTAGTTGAAGGTCGGCTTAATCTTGCTCAGGAAACATTTTTAGCTCATATCAAATATTTCGCACAACAAACTCGGAAGCATAAGACTGAAGCTGAAGAGGGTATAATGCTTCAAGAAGTTGAACCTCGTTTTGGGATTGTTCGAGGACTGGTGGCAGGGGACTGTTCGACAAAATTTTCTTTTCCTTATCCGAATGATCCATTGGAGCGCGTGTTTTGGATTCTGGATGCGCAAGGTAAGCCTAAAGGGAGTGTGAGTACAACGTTAGTAGATATCACAGACGCTCATGGAAAAAAGAGCAAAGGTCTTTATGTTATTACTGTCGCGGGCGCGACTGTAACAGCGGGAGATACTGAGCTCGTGTTTCGATCTTTGGATCGAGAGAAGCATGTGTTTGGGGCTGATCATTTGGTATTACCTCAAAAAAAGAAACTCAGAAATCTTATTAATTTTGGTGCTATTCGAGGTGTCTATGAAGATCGAATAAATCATCAGATTTATGTATTGATGGACCAACAGGCGATACCACGAGAAGTTGCTGAGACGGCCCTTACTGTAGGAGTTGAGTATATGGGTGTTTGTCGACCAATGATTGAAGCTTTTAAGACTCATGAGTATTCTGGAAAATACGATCATAGGTCAGAGAATAGACAGGGCATGTTGGTGAATTATTCTCCTGAGGATTTGGCAGACGATACATTTGAGGTCCAGGTAGCGAGTGCTAATCCAGTTACGATGGATCTAAAATCCATGTCTCAGGATAAAATGATCCTCTTTGCACTGGAGCAGAATGTGGCTGGTCGAGAAGCGATGGTTCAGGCATTGATTCACGACACGGCCTTAGATGAAAAAATAAAGTCTGACTTGAAAAACGCCGTCCAGGTACTTAAGAATCAGTCGGCCATGGATATCGAAAGGTATGAAGCAAAAGTGAAGGCTGCGTTTCTATCTTTAGGTTTAAATACGGAGGGCACTGAGGTGTATCAATCGCTTTTTTATCGTGGGCGTCTTAAATGTCCTGATGCGTTTTCTGAAAGTGCAATCGAGAGGACTGCTCGAGACTTGGTTCGAGACATAAAATTAAGTCAATATCAGCCTAAGGCTGGTTGGGAAGTGGTTTTTGAAAATCGAGAAGCTCTTATGAAAACCGCTGCATTCTTTAGTTTGCATCAAAAATTGATGGAGCAATTCCGCTCCTCTGACGAGGTTATGTCGGCTCAAGCTGCTTATTTGCTTTTGACAAAAATTGGGCCGGATTCAGGGGGTAAGGATAGTGACTGTTTCTCTTTAGTGGAGCGTTTAGAGCCTTTTCTTGATCGAACCGACCCAAGCGATTTGTTTTTAATTCGGTCCATGGTCAATAGGAGGATAGGCGCTCATTGGGATAAAGTAAAAATTCGCGTGAATGAGGCTTCTGAAAATGAAATTGTGAAGACTCTAGATCATTCTTGGCAAATATTCCCTATTGTTCTGCGGCTTCAGTCTTGTGGAGAGATCGCTGAAGCAAAAAAGTTGCTGGAAAAATTTTTTGAATTATTGAAAATTAGGATGAATAAACCAGATGAATTTTCTCAACACATGGTGGGGCAAGGCATGGAAGCTTTGTCTAAGCTTACGGGACTTATGACTTCCGAGAATTACGAGTTATGCAAGAGAGCGATATTGTTGTTCTATAAGAACTCATTGAAAAATATCATTTTTATGTCTCCTGAGGCTCAATTTGAAGATCTTAGGCGCATTAAAGACCTTGGTGTGAGGGCAGAGTTCATTCAGGTCTTGGTTGAGGGTATGAGGGATAACTTACGAAGCCATGGCGGTTCTTCTTTCTGGATTCATACTGTGAAATTTTGTGACATGCTCAAGCTTGAGTCTGACTTTGAAAGTGATTTGATGGGATTTTGTTCAGATTTTAAGAAAGAATATCCGATAACGCAAAAAAAGTTGTCGTCTGCCAGTGAAGTCGTTGAACTTGCTAGTTTTTTATTTGGTCAAGGGGGTGAGGTGCACTTGCAAGAAGAGGCTAATTTTATTGTACGTAGGCTTGAAGAGTTTGTTGAGAGAGATGCTAACGATCTCGATCAGGCAATGTATTTGTTAAAAATCTACCAAGAGAATCCGAAGATACCTGGCGCTACATCCCAAATTGCAATGATTTGGCAAAAAATTGAAGTCGATCCGCAGACGGACCACTTGTATAGCCCATCTAGATGGCTGCCTGTAGCTCATTTTTTTGAACCAGAATTTGATGCTGCAAAAAACTCAAAAATAATGGCATCTCTTGAAGAGGCGTTGCTCAGTATATTGGAAGAGCAAAATCCTTCTGATTTTACTGAAAATATTTTGAATGAGTTTCGTCAATTGCATTGGAGCAGGAAATATCCTGATATAGATCATATTCTTGGCATCTCGGATAAGGCGGAGAGAAAAAAGTATATTTATGAACATTATGGTCAGGGGCGCGACATGACTCCTAAGCAGAAAGCGCTCCATGAAAGTCCTGTGCTGTTGGGCTATAAAGATTTTTTAAAAAGAGAACCTATGAAGTTCCCTTTTAACTTTCCTGCTGGTTACTTTCATGAGCTAAGAAGAATTAAAGATATGAGTATCAGGCCAGAGTTAATTCGCCTTTTGATTGAGCATCATCAAGAGAAATTACGAGAAGCGCGCTCTTGTCGATGTGCGTCAGGGTGGGTTGATGTTGCTCAATTTTGCGCAAGGGCAAAGCTTGAGCTTGAGTTTGCAGAGGACTTGAGTGCATTTTGTTCAACTCTCGGTGGAAAGTATGCGTTGACGCGGAAAATGGTCTCGGGTCTCTGCTGGAGTCTTGAAAAAATTTCCGATTTTTTATTTAGAGAAAGAGGTGCAGAGAACTGGCCAGCGGAGGCAGCTTTGGTTGTGAGCGTACTAGAAGAGCACGTTAACAAAAGGGCTGAAGATTTAGATCTAGATCAGGCTGTATCTTTGTTAAAAATCTACCAGCGGAATTCGGTGATCCCTCATGCAAAGTCTCACATTGCAACGATCCGGAGCAAAATTGAAAACGCGCCTCAGATAGATCACATATATTCATTTGATAACTGGATGTTCCTGGCTCAGTTTTTTGAGCCAGAATTTGATGTCCCAAAAAACTCAAAAATAATGCGAGCCTTTGAAAAGGAGATGTTCACTATTTTGGAAAACGGAGAACCTGCTCATTTGAATAAATATGTCATGGATATGTTCTTGAATTCTCATTGGAGTAAGAAGTGTCCTGATATAGATCATATTCTTGGCATCTCGGATAAGGCGGAGAGGAAAAGGTATATTGACGAGCATTATAGACAGAAGAGCGTTAATATAGAGGATCCTGGTTTCAACTCGCAAATGCAACATGAAGCGGCTTGATGCTGTGCGCTAATAAATTGGTCTCTGCAATTATATAAAAGGTAACTGATCAGCCTAAAAAACCTCAATTCAATCAGTTCGATGCAAATGAAGGTCTTTTGCCTTCGAATAACATCTGCAACGCACTAGGGGTATCGATCCCATTTTTCTGGCAGGTGAGAATGTAGCTTCTAAGGCGCGCGAAGCGCTTTGCTCCATCTAGAGAGCGGAAACAACCATAAATTTTCTGTTGAACTTTAGTCATCCGGAGATCGCGCTCGCCTTGATTATTGGTAAAAGGGACGGTCGCGTCTTCCATAAAAAGCAGGACTTCTTTTTCAAAATCTCTGAGCCGAATAAGAATATTTCGAGACTTGGACTGTGGAGTAAGGAAGAAAAGCGTGAGTTCAAGGCTCTGAGAGTAATGAATCTCAAGGTGGGGCGCGCATGGTCCATAAGAGAGTCGTTCAAGCCATTTTGGGAATATAAAACAAAAAAAGGTGCTGA
>CAIUGE010000087.1 GCA_903898645.1 Oligoflexia bacterium
GATAGCACGATGCCCCCATTTTTTTATTAATCATTATTATAATAGATTGAAGTATGCTACCCCTTACCGGGGGGTAGTATGCTTATTTGTCTATTTCTGCAAGCCGCTTTTGCTGTCAGTGTGACGAGCTTTACAGCGGGAGCTCCTATTTCAGCTTCAGTCATGAATACGAATTTTAGCAATGTGGTATCTGCGGTGAATACTTTGCCTTGGAGTGTCTCTGGAGGCTTACTGTCTACGACGTATACAGCAACAGGCATTAATAATGCGAGTCCGGCTGCAACGCTTGATATTGGAAGCTCAAATGCTGCTTGCTGCGGAACATCTTCGTCATTCGTTCCAGCGATGAGAGTAACGAATAGTAGTAGTACAGGGCAAAGTTTTATAGATTTTTATACTGGGACTACTGCTTGGCAGGGTAGAATTCGTTCCGATTATGTTGGTAATTTTTACTTTGCTGCACATGGAGGGAGTTCGGTTTTGCAGGTTGGTGGTGATTCTGGTTTCGGTGCAACATATAGTCTAGGTCTTACGCCCACCGGAGTTTTTCAGCATTCTACTGGCTGGTATATTAATGCAAACGGTACTTCAAATATATCTTCTGATGCTCGTATGAAAGAGGATGTGCGTCCTGTGTCAAATGCACTCTCCAGGCTCCTGCAGGTACGTGGCGTTGAATTCAAATGGAAGCAAGGCTTGCCAGATGCTGGAAAGCGCAGTTTGGGTGTGATTGCACAGGAGGTGGAAAAAGTATTTCCTGAGCTTGTATCTGAAGATAAAGAGAGAAAAACTGTTGCCTACACGCCACTTATTGCGCCTGTGATAGAGGCAATCCGCGAGCTTGCAGCGCAAGTCAAAGAGCTCACGTCGAAAAATAGTGCGATGATGTCGGAAATGCAAGAGCTCATGGAGCAGAATCGTTCTCTGCAAAAACGACTTGATGCATATAGCAAGTAAATGCAGTGCGTCTATTGGTAGTTATGCAAAGCGAAAGACATGTTTTTGGGGGTACTATGTTTATTTGTTTATTAATGCTTGCGCGGTCTGTTTATGCTATCAGTGTGACGAGTTTTTCGGCTGGGTCGCCTATCTCTGCCTCTCTTATGAACGCGAATTTTAGTAATGTGGTATCTGCAGTGAATACGTTGCCCTGGAGTGTCTCCGGTGGCTTGCTTTCTACGACGTATACAGCAACCGGAATTAATAATGCGAGCCCAGTGGGCACGCTCGATATCGGAACATCAAATGCTAATTGCAATCTAACGACAACTGGAAGTATAGGTGTTCCCGCATTAAGAATAAGTAATAATTATGTCTATGCACAAAGTTTTGTAGATTTTTATGCATCGGGCACGTTGCGAGGGCGAATTCGTAGTGATTATCCTGGCAATATGTATGTATTTGCACGCGGGGGAGTTGTACAATTACAAGTTGGAGGCGAGGCTGACTTTTCTTCGTCTGTTTACGCATTAACGCTTAATACTAATGGTGTGCTATCGCATTCTAATGGATGGAACATCTCTACTGCTGGTGGTTTGAGCGGATCTTCTGATGCGAGGATGAAAGAAGATGTGCAGCCCATACCGCATGCGCTCTCGAAACTCCTTCAGGTGCGTGGCGTTGAATTCAAATGGAAGCAAGGTGCGCCGGATGCCGGGAAGCGCAGTTTGGGTGTGATTGCGCAGGAAGTGGAAAAAGTATTTCCAGAACTTGTGGGCGAGGGTGAAAAAGGAAAAACCGTTGCCTATGCACAGCTGATTGCGCCTATGATAGAGGCGATGAGAGAGCTTGCAGCGCAGGATAGTGAGAAGTCACTGCAAATCACTGAGCTTATAACGCAAGTCAAAGAACTCTCATTGCAAGTGAAAGAACTTAAAGAACAGCATCTTGCTCTTCGTAAATGATTCGATGCGTATGAAAAATAATTGAAGTGGGGCTATTGGAAGTAGTGTGAATTACGGGGGGTTGAATATGACTGTTAGTCTATTGGTTTTGGCGAATGCCGCTCTTGCTGTCAGCGTGACCAACTTTACAGCGGGATCGCCTATCTCTGCGTCTGTTATGAACGCGAATTTTAGCAATGTTGTATCTGCGGTGAACGCCTTGCCCTGGACGGTGTCTGGGGGCTCACTGTATACGACGTATACGGCAACGGGTATTAATAATGCGAGTCCGCTCGCTGCTCTGGATATTGGTGTCTCAAATGGTGGTTACGGGACTGTGACTTCCTCAACCATTCCAGCACTAAAAATTACTAATAGTGGTGCGCAGAGCCTTATAGACTTTTATACAGGGACTAGTTGGCACGGCAGAATTCGTTCCGATTCTTCTGGTAATATTTATCTCATTGCGCAGACAGGAAGTGCGACTCTGATGGTCGGTGGAGACTACGGTATTGGTTCAGCATATAGTCTAGGTCTTACGCCCACCGGAGTTTTTCAGCATTCTAATGGCTGGTATATTAATGCATCTGGTACTTCGAATATATCCTCTGATGCCCGCATGAAAGAGGATGTGCGTCCTGTATCGAACGCACTTTCGAGGTTGCTGCAGGTGCGTGGGGTTGAGTTCACATGGAAGAAGGATGTGCCAGATGCAGGAAAGCGTAGTTTAGGGGTGATTGCGCAGGAGGTGGAGAAAGTATTTCCTGAGCTTGTATCTGAAGATAATGAGAAAAAAACTGTCATCTATACCTCACTTATTGCACCTGTAATAGAGTCAATTCGCACACTCGCAGATCAAGTTGCCAAGCTTGAGGCGAAGGATAGCGAGAAGTCATTGCAAATGAGTGAGCTTATAGCGCAGATTCAAGAACTCAAAGCTAAGAATAGTGCTCTTCAAAAAAAGGTTGATGCGAAAACTAATTGAAGTAGGGCTATTGACTGGGATAAGAAGTATGGGCTACCCTGCTTGCAGGGGGTTGTCTATGGGTGTTGGTCTATTGGTGCTTCTGCAGTCTGCCTATGCAGTGAGTGTGACAAATTTTGCAGCGGGATCCCCTATTTCAGCTTCCATCATGAATGCAAATTTCAGTACCGTCGTCAGTGCAGTGAATACGTTGCCCTGGAGTGTCTCTGGGGGCTTGCTTTCTACGACGTATACAACAACCGGAATTAATAATGCGAGCCCAGTGGGCACGCTCGATATCGGTACTGCAAATACAAATTATTATGTCACTACCTCTGGGAGTGCGGCTGTGCCGGCACTGAGGATTAGTAATAGTAGTGGCTCTGCACAAAGTACAATAGATTTTTGGGCAGCAGGTAATTGGCGAGGTAGGCTTCGGAGTGATGCTTCTGGAAATATGACGGTCGTTGCTCGTGGCGGGGGTATTTATCTGCTTGCTGGAGGTGATTATGGGGACATTCCATGGACATCTGGATGGGCGTTTGGCAATGGGGTAATGACATTTTTTTCTGCGTATCCGGGTGTCGCAGCTTGGTCAATTACTGCATCCGGCACTTCAAATATATCCTCTGACGCCCGCATGAAAGAGGATGTGCGTCCAGTGGCGAATGCGCTTTCAAGATTACTACAAGTGCGTGGGGTTGAATTTACATGGAAAAAAGGTTCGCCGGATGAAGGAAAACGTAGTTTAGGGGTGATTGCGCAGGAGGTGGAAAAAGTATTTCCTGAACTTGTGTCTGAAGGTAAGGAGAGGGAAACTGTTGCCTACACGCCACTTATTGCACCTTTAATAGAGTCGATTCGTGTACTCGCAGATCAGGTGAAAGAGCTTTCAAAGCAAGTTGCTGAGTTGAACGAACAGAATCTTTTTTTGCAAAAAAAATTTAAAGAGATAGCAAAATGAGTCGTTTGGCTATGGTAGCCCATCGATATGATTTCTCTTTTTTTATGAGATTGCCGTTCTTGTTTGGCTCATGTACTTGAGCTTCCTGTGAGGTTCTGGTTGCAAAAGCGAATCCATATCTTGTCCGGCCATTTTGCTAGTGCTCTTTTATATGCTGGCTTGACCTGGTTGCACAGGGTAGTTCTTTTGATATATTCATATGAGGGATATCGCGTTCCTCTTTTAGGGCACTAGGGAACATGTAATTGTGGTGGCGTGTTTTGTCTTTTTAAAATTTTTCAGGTGACTAAAAGCACTGCTAACCAAAGGACTGATAGGATCCAGCTCCTTTGGTTAGCAGTGCTGCTTGATATGTACAAATAACGTCTTAAGCGTAGTTATCCTGACGATCAGTGTCTTTTTTGCAGTCTGGCATCAAAACACGGAATGCATCGCTTGCGTTTACAGGCTAGGCATTCGTGGGCAGCTGTTTATTCTTGAGTCCTTTTTGGATAAGGTCATCTATTTTTTTCTGGTGCTCTTTGAATGCATCAGTCATTTCTTTGAGGAATATTTTGTACACTGTATCGTAGTACTTTGAGATGGCCTGGGGAGGAATGACGTACTGTTTTTTGAGAACTGTCAAAAAACTGATCACCTGTGCTAATCCGTTACCGCCCTGCTGGTAGATGCATGTATCAAGTTGAGGTACGAGCTTATTCCATGGATCTTTGACGTCAAAATAGATCTCTTTGCTTTGGATATGGCACAAAGCAGCATCTGCTTGCTCCTTATTCATTGGGAGTCTGAGTCCTCGGTCGAGTGCTGATGCATGCGGAACCCAGATAGAAGCAGCTTGAGGTGCTTTTTTTGTCACTAATCTGAGGCCTGGTACAGTCTGATCTCCTAGCATGCGTGTTTCTTGGCAGGCGACAAAGCACTTGCCTAAGAAGCCATACATGACGGTGTCACCTTCGATCACAGTCTGTATATCAAAAGCGCTCTGCGTCTTGGCACTGTGATCCATAAAAAGGCCTTTCGGGAAAAGAGAAAAAGGGGCTTTTCCTGTTACAAGGCTAACAGATGTCACATATATGAACAATGCGCCTCGCGTTAAGTCATATTCATGATTGATTTTTCCGGGATGAAGGGCCATAGTCGGGGCTATGGGACGTGGACAAAAACGCACAGGTATTAAGATGAAGAACAGATCTCGGCAGGTTGCCAAGAAAAATCGGGCTAAGCTCAAGGCTGAAGCAGTTCGTAAAGAACGCGCACGTTAGTTGGCCCCAATCTTGCTTTCATTAACATGACGCACTGTAGTGCGTTATGGAGCTGCGCATAGGTGCAGTGTTGTTGAAAGAGAGGTTTTTGTGGGCAGAAGAAACTATGCGGGATTCCTTTTATTATCATTGCTGTCTCTTGTAGGTACCGAGAATGGGTATGCTCATGAGAAGACCTTGGCGGAGGTTGCTAGGGTGCGGATGGGGATACGAAGCGTCGAGCGTGAAATTAGAGCGAAGGAACAAGAATTAGACAAAGTAAACAAATCAACGTTGTCCAGCTCTTCCTATCGTAAGTGCGAAGGATCCCTTGCTGATGCATGTCAAAGTACTTTAGGTAAAATTCAGCCTCGACCTGGAATACCTTTAATAAGTCAGGGTGATGTGCCGCTTGTGATGGGGACAGTACCGCCGCCTCCTCCGCCTTTAGCCGCTACTCAGGTGGTGGGTGTACCTGTAAGCCCGCAATCTGTGCGTTTTAGTAAACTGAACAAGTCCCAGTGTGGAACTCTTCTGTTACATCGTGATGAGCTCGAGGATAGTTGTCGTGAGGCTCTTGCAGGCACGTGGGAGTACCAAAAGCTCGAATTTGATGCAGAGAAAAAAGTTAAGGCGGACGAGCTGATTACAAGCATTGATAATCTCAAGGAAAGACTCGAAAGCCTTGATGAACGTGCTCAATTGGACTTCGATAATTGTCCTGAGTGTAAGGTGCAAAAAGCAAAAGACATAGCAGCCGAACAGTATCGTGCAAGTAGCCTCTTTTGCGGACCTCAGATGGGCGGTATTGCTCAATCTGTCCAAAGTCAAGGTTTTGTGCAAAGTGGTCACAATCAGTCTTGTATTGGTGGAGGCCAAGCAGCTGATGTACGTTTTTTTAGTGCACCAAACTATACAGCAGCCTCAAATTGTATGCAGCCTTGTTCGGGTGGCATGGGCATGATGAACCCAATGATGATGGGCGGCATGGGCATGGGCGGCATGGGCATGGGCGGCATGGGCATGGGCGGCATGGGCATGATGAACCCAATGATGATGGGCGGCATGGGCATGATGAACCCAATGATGATGGGCGGCATGGGCATGGGCGGCATGGGCATGATGAACCCAATGATGATGGGCGGCATGGGCATGGGC
>CAIUGE010000088.1 GCA_903898645.1 Oligoflexia bacterium
AGATATGACGCAATGCGTCTTTTCTTCAACAAGGAACCTCATACCTTTTTTGTCGACATTGCGCAAGAAAAGCTAAAACCTATACAAACCATGCAACGCATGGTAACTAGGACACATGGGAAAAAGATTAAGTACAAAGAATAGGAACAGACGTTACGATCAATTGGTTGCCTATGAATCAGGCAATGCGCCTGCACCCCATAAGGTTGCAGTCGAACGAAGCAAGAAAGCGAAAAAGAAAAACGCCTATAGAATGGTGTAGGATAGGGGGCTCGCGCCCCCGTCCTTATACAAGCATTTTATGGAGTTCGCCGGTTTCATGCATAGCGCACGCTATGTCACATCCACCGATAAATTTTCCCCCAATAAAGATCTGCGGTACTGTTGGCCACTTGGTATGAATTTCTAACGCATCCCAAAGTGGATCATCTGCAAGCACATCAATTCCTAAAAGCTCATTTGCACCTGCGTCACGCAGGACAGCTACAGCACGAGCCGAAAACCCACATTGAGGGAAATCAGGCGTCCCTTTCATAAAAATAACAACTGGCTTTGATACAATCAACTGCTCAATTTTTTCCTGCATACATTTTCTCCGTTCGTAGACTCAGTGCGTGGATCTCACCAGAATCAATCTCCTGCTGTACACATGCAAAGACCATGCGATGCTGCTCAAGCATTGTTTTCCCACAAAAAAGGGGCGATTGTACTTCTGCCTTATAGTGATCCTGCGTACCTGTCAAATCAGTTACTGTTACCTGCGTCTCTGGGCCAAGGGCCTTCAAACGCTCTACTAGTACTTGGGGTGTCATGGAGCGACACTAGCACATCTTTGCCGAATAGGACAGATTGCACATGCCGGTGAACGGGCCCGACAGCATGCACGCCCATGAGTAATCATAAGATGTCCGAAATGCGTCCTCTCCTTACGAGGCACAAGGGCCGCCAAGATGCGCTCCAATTTTTCAGGATTTTGCTCATGCGAAATACCAATGCGTCTACAAAGACGCAGAACATGCGTATCAACCACAATATGTGGCGCGCCAAAAAGCTCACCTAAAAGCACATGGGCTGTCTTCTGCCCAACGCCGGGCAAGGCCATAAGTTCTTCTTTTGCCTGAGGCACTTTGCCATGAAAGCGCTCGACCAGCATGCGCGAAGTATCTCTCACATGCCTTGCTTTTACCTTATAGTGCCCAGTACTAAACAGCATTGTTTCAAGATCATCTGCGTTTTGCATAGCAAAAGGATCTGGGTATTTGGCAAAAAGAGGCGGCGTTACTTTATTCACTCTTTCGTCCGTACACTGCGCTGAAAGCATGACAGCAATAAGCAACTCAAAAGGACTTTTGTACGTTAGTGCACACCGTGCATTGGGGTACGCCTCTGCTAAATCACGCAAGAGAGGGGTTAACGAGCGAGCCAACGTGCAACCTGTTCATAGGGCCAACTATTGATAACATTACTCGCAGGGATGAGCGCCTTACGGGCCATACGTATCCCAAATCGAATCGCCAACAAGCCCTCAGCACTATGGGCATCCGGATTCACACTCACAAGGGGCTGGGTATCAGGAAAAATCTTACGCATCTGCTGCCAACTGACATCTAAGCGATTTGCTTGACAGTTCATTTCAATGGCAACCCCATGCTGCTTAGCCGTTGTAAAAACTTTGTACCAATCAAAATCATACCCCTCACGCTCCATAATAAGACGCCCAGTGGGATGTCCCAAAAATCTCGTTGTTGGATGCTCCAAAGCCCGTAGAATCCGCGCTGTCATAGCATCACGATCCATATCAAAACGCTGGTGGATAGAGGCAATGACAAAATCAAAAAGACTTAGAACTGCATCACTGTAATCAAGCGATCCATCTTCACGGATATCACTCTCAATGCCCCAGAAAATATGAATTTTGCCCGCATAGCGCTCACGCATAACAGCTATCTCTTCCCGCTGATGCATGACCCTCGCCTCTGACAATCCACGCGCATAGTGAGCCGACGGACTATGGTCCGATATGCCAATATACTGCAGCCCCATGCTTACTGCCTGTTGGATCATCTCCTCAAGAGTAGCTCCCCCATCTGATGCCTGCGTATGCATATGGAACGCGCCCTGGAGAGTCTGCAAAAGAGACCCCACTCCATACTCCTTCACATAGGCTCTCTCTTCTCCTGTCTCACGCAATTCAGGTGGTATAGAGAAATCAGGTTCACCCAGACAATGCGCATCACTTCCAATATGCTTCCACAAACAAAGCTCCCAAGGCTCCTCAGCCTGGATGACTCGCACAGGAAACGATGCCTCGGGCACCTCACATGCTCCATCAACAAGGATATCGATTCCTTTAAGTAACTCCAAAGAGCGTGCATATCCACCAACTGGCTCAATACGTAAAAGCGGGTACCGCATCCGCATAGTTGCAATAAGGGCCTCAACTTCTTTTTCTATGGTATGGAATCGAATACATCCTTCATGTTGTCGACAAAACCGCACACGCCGCAAAAGCTTCTGAATGCTTTTTTCCCCAAAACCCCTCATATGAAGCAGAGAACCAGACTCAAGAGCTCGCTCAAGATCCTCAAGTGTCACAATACCTGCTGCAACCAGTGTCCGTGCCTTCTTTGGCCCAAGCCCAGGTAGAGAGGCTAAGCGCTCAAGACCATCTGGCAATGCATCACGAAGTTCTGGACGCACATCCACCCCTCGACTAAAGGCAGAGGAGAGATCATGAAGCTCACTAGGCGTCAAGGATTTCTTGCCATGGAGCTGCATTAACCGGATAACGTCATCTAAATAAGCATCAGACATGTGGGGGACTCCTTTTTTTCAAGCAAAAAAGACAATGATCAATTAGAATGCTGGATGCTATGAAATTACGTATTGGTATTAACGGTTTCGGTCGCATTGGTCGCAAAATACTTCGGCTCGCCCTTGAGCACAAAGATATCACGATCGTCGGCATCAACGATCTTAGTCAACCTGAGCAGATAGCTCACCTGCTCTCTTTTGACTCCGTCCATGGGAGATTACCTTGGCCAGTCACCCTTGAAGGCACCATACTCCATGTACGTGATCAGAAAATACCTCTTTTTTGTAGCAAAGATCCAGCCCAAATTCCCTGGAAAGATCTGGACGCTACCTTTGTTCATGAATGCACAGGCGTATTTCTATCGCACAAAGATGCATCCAAACATCTCCAAGCAGGTGCACAGCACGTCCTCATATCAGCACCATCACCTGATCCTGATGCCACCATCTGCATGGGAGTCAATCACACAGCATTGACCCCAAATGCTAAAATTGTCTCCAATGCATCATGCACAACCAACGCTCTTGCACCCCTCCTCCACATCTTGGATCAGCATGCAGGCATCCGCCGAGGCATGATGCTCACTATTCACAGCTACACGAATGACCAGCAGCTCCTTGATTTAGCTCACAAAGACCTCAGGCGTGCCAGATCTGCCACCCTGTCGCAGATCCCAACAACGACAGGCGCTGCCAAAGCAATTGGTCTCATCTTGCCTCATTTAACTGGAAAAATTGAGGGGCTTGCCGTCCGTGTTCCAACAGCAAATGTCTCTATGATTGATTTTACCGGAGAGTTACTTCGCCCAACAACAAAAGAAGCCATCATGCATGCCTTCCAAGAAGCAGCACGTGGTCCACTCAAAGGCATACTGGATAGCACCGTGCTGCCACTTGTGTCACAGGATTTTAATGGTTCAACTATGAGCACAACAATTGATGAAAGCGCATCTCTTCTTTTTGATAGCACATGTGTCAAAATAATCTCTTGGTATGATAATGAATCGGGATTTTCAGCACGTATGCTCGACCTCACACGATATATGGCAGGTGCAGCATGATTCGACGCCTTCAAGATATGATTGTTGATGAAAAAACCGTCTTTGTGCGACTCGATTGCAATGTTCCACTTGATGGCACACGCGTTCGAAATACCAATCGTCTCCAGGGAGCATTACCAACGATCCAGTGGCTACTTGAGAAAAACGCAAAAATCATTTTAGCCTCGCACCTCGGGCGACCTCATGGCCAAGAAGATCTGTCTCTCTCCCTTGAGCCTGTTGCCCATGCGTTGGCAGAGCTCCTGGATCAAGAAATAGTACTCGCTGATAATTGTATAGGCGACGGAGTCGAGCTCCTCATCAAAGGACTGCGTCCCAAGCAAATCCTCATGCTCGAAAATTTACGATTCCATCCTGAAGAAGAAGATTGTAATGCAGCATTTGCCTCAAAACTTTCCCGCTTCAGCAGCGTCTATGTCCTTGATGCATTTGGAGCCGCTCACCGAAAACACGCATCCACCTATGCCCTCGCCTCACTTTATGAGCAACGTTGCATGGGCATGCTTGTTGCCAAAGAAGTCGACATGATGGATCAACTCTTAAGCCCCACCCACCCCTTTGTTGCGATGCTTGGTGGCTCCAAAGTTGCCGATAAAATTGGATCTATCGAAGCACTCCTCAAACGCGCTGATTGTCTGCTTATTGGAGGAGCTATGGCTCATGCATTCCATGCAGCGCAAGGCCAATCTCCTGCAGGCCCAGCCGCCCGTAGTGACATTGATTGCGCCCGAAAAATCCTGCAAGTCGCCCGTGCCCGGGGCACAGACATTGTGACACCCATTGATATGGTCGATGGCTTTGATATCGGCCCTCAAACTGTTGCACTTTTTCAAAAACGTCTCGATATTGCCAAACTCATTTTCTGGAATGGCCCCTTAGGCTTCTTTGAGAAAAAGCCTTATGATGCTGGCACCCAAGCAATTGCAAGCTTTCTATCAGGCCGAGACAACACCATTGTAGGTGGAGGAGATACAGTTGCCGCTGTCGAAGGCTTTGATTTCAAAAACCTCTCGACCGGTGGAGGCGCTATCCTTGAGTACCTTGAGCATGGATCCCTCCCATGCATTGATGTTCTGAAACTGCATGCCCGAGAAAGAGATAATCTAAAAAATGACTGACTTCCTCCTTGCTTGTAACTGGAAACTTTTTTGTTCCCCCCTCCAAGAGAGAGCAATGCTAGCAAATCTCCCAGAACCAAAAGTCCCCACCATTATTTTTCCCTCCCTTCTCTCTTTAGGATCAAAACATCCTGGCTACCAATTTGGAGCCCAACGTATGGACCTCATTGACCAAGGTGCCCATACAGGTGCCATTGGTGCGTACGCGCTCGCCGAGCTCTGCGAATGGGTCCTCCTCGGCCATAGTGAATGCCGTGCACGCGGCGATAACAAAATCGCAGAAAAAGCGCATCAAGCCCGATCATTAGGCCTTAAGGTCATGCTCTGTGTCAGTAGCCAAGAGCTTGATACACCCAATGTGGATGCCGTCGCCTATGAGCCACTCTGGGCAATTGGCACAGGTAAAGTCGCAACACCCGAACTCATAGCTGAAGCCATTGCTGGCATCCGCAGTCAAGTCAGCCAAGGAACAAAACTTCTCTATGGTGGCAGTGTAACGCCTGCAAATATTGCCAGTATTGCACAAAATGCTGATGGCGCCCTTGTAGGAAGCGCAAGCGCATCTCTTGAAGGACTCCAAAAACTCTTTACAGCTCTCACAGGATAAGGACTCTCTTCGATTTCTAGCTCTTCCTAAAGACACATTTTTGATACCCTGAATGACAGAATTTCACAAACGCATGCGACGCATTTCGAGCATTTACAACTCATTACCGCCTTGTGGAAACCCAAAAGCACAGCTACCCGCTAGTGCCGCCCTTACTTGCTGAAAGCAACCAACAGCGCGCCGAGAAGCCCTATCAGGCACTTTAATCTTTCCAATAGCCTCGACAGCTGCATTAACGCGCGTACGGGCAGTAACAACGTAATGCTCCTGACCAGTAGAGCATGTCCCATTTTTAGTTGATGCTAAGTTTTATAGTAGCTCCCACATCCATATTCATGCGGCCAAAGAGACCCATTCCTGATTCTGTCTTTCTCTCTCCAGCTCGATATTTTCGATCACCTCTTTGATTTGTCGGAA
>CAIUGE010000089.1 GCA_903898645.1 Oligoflexia bacterium
AACGCTTGAATATTCTTAAAATGGATGCCGGCGAAAGAGCAAGTTACCATTACTATATGAAGGATGAGATGTCTAGGGCCGAGAGTCTTAAGGCTGCTGCAGCTGAGGGTGAGATCAGAGGTGAGATCAGAGGTGAGATCAGAGGTGAGATCAGAGGTGAGATCAGAGGTGAGATCAAAGGTGAGATCAAAGGAAGGCTTGCAATAGCTAGAGTGATGCTTTCTAAGGGGCAATCAATCGACACAATAATGGAATTTACGCAACTCACGCGAGAGGCTATTCAAAATTTAGAAAAATGAAGTAAGTTGCTGAGAGGCTGTGGTAGTCGGCAAGGCGGCAAAAATGTCGCCAGTGGAATTTTTCGAAGGCTTTAAAATAAAGGTACTCTGGGGCAAGGTCAAGCTCGTCGCTCCATACAATTATGTAGTCAGCCTTAAATTTTTTAAATAGTTCTTTGTCTTGCAGTGAAGCAAAGCCTTTTTAGGCGTTGGTAGCTATGTAAATATTCTTTTTCCGATACTATGAGCATGTGACGTCCTATACTAATGGGTTGATTTTTTTGATCGATTCTCAATTTTCAAAAAGTGCTGGTTGATTCAATTCAACCCACTCTACAACAAGAGCATGAACTTTTGCTGGTAGTTTTCCGTCGATCAAACCAAGAGAGCGTATTTCGATAGATGCAAGATACTCATTGTATCGAGCATGAAAATGGAGGATTATGCTCGTTAAAATTCATAAAAATAATAATTCCTAGAAATCTTGATATTTCTGGCATAAGTCCTTATCTTGTTTCTGTACATTGAACATGATGTCTTGCAGTAGATTGTGTGTCAAGTGGAAATTTTACTGGAGTTTTATGTTGAATCAAGTCACAAACAGTGTCTGTTTCTCTCTATGGTGGCTAGTTGCTTCGTGCATTGCTGTGGTGGATCTCAATTTCGTCGGTATCGCGGTGGAGGATCATGCGTTCGCCTGTGACTGTATCTGTACCTTGGTAGGCTTGGGGATAGATGGTGAGGGTGACGGTATTGGATTTAGAGTCAAAGTCTGCGCGGCCTGCAGTTGAGTAGCGTTGGTCACGTGTTTCTAAAATGGTAACCTTGCCGTGGGCTGTCATATAATTAATAAGCTTGGGTGTGTCTTCATAGACAAGATCTGCTTTTTGGGCAGAGACGTTGAGTTCTCCGTCTTGGATGTGGAGGAGTCCTTGGTACATGGAGAACTTGGCTTGGTGTGTATCGCGGTAGATCACGCAACGATCAGATTGAATGGTTGTACTGTGGGTAGGTGACTGGAGGAGGAAGTGGACATTGTGGGGTAAGACGATCTTTGCTTGCTGTGTCAGGTAGGTAAGGCCTTGGCTGGTGAAGTCTATGAGTTGAGATTGGCTCATGGTGCCATGGCCTATAGCATTGCCTGGTATGAGTATGTTTGCTTGTTTATAGTGTGCGTACTGGGACGAGATTTCAAAGCCATCTGGGAGCTTTGTGTGGACGTCACCGTAGACCTCAATGTCCTTATCGCCGATAAAATACCGTCCTTCTTGGCCTTTGATTTCTGTCACGCCTCCATCGAGAGCAAAGAGATAGGCAATAACATTTTTAGTGTGGACGAGTCTGCCTGCGTTATAAAAGTAGGCAACATCGGATTGGATGTTCCATTGTTTCTGGCCCTTTTGAATCGATACATAGTTGAATCCATGGACCGAATACTCAGGCGTCATCTTTGGTAAGTCGGGGATGAGGCTGGGAGATTGGTCAAGGAGAGGGATGGATTCAACATGGTGTTCATCCAAGGGCTGGGGTGCGAGAATGATAATAAATGTGGCGCATATGAGAAAAAAAATGAGCTTCTTCCTGGTGTGCCACATGATCCCAGTTTACCTGGATTTATGCAGAACAGCAAAGTGCTTCTCAAGTGTCAGGTGTGCTTATGCATTGCATCATCATGAAGGGTCAGGGCAGTTAGGGTCGTTCTTGAGAAAGTCTACGAAGGAGCTCATCCATATCTTGGTTCCAGAATCTTACTCTTTCAGCAGTGTTTGACAGAAGTTCGCATGTGATATGGAGTAAGATTTTGTTGTCTATGGAATAGCGCGTATCATTGGTACAATAATGCTTGAAATAGATTGAAGTGTCCCTGAGACCTCGTACGGAGTGACCATTTGTCTCGTCGAGTATGGCAGAGCCTTTCATGATATGAAGCAGAGTGACGCCCAGCGAGAATAGGTCGATGCTGAGCGAACCAAATTTGTAACTGAAACCATCTTGCGCTACTTCAGGAGCAAGGTATGCCTGGGTATAAACTGATAGTTTTTCTTGCGCTTTGCTTGTTGCAGTGTCGAAATCGATAAAATGCGATCTAAAATCATCAATCATAATAATATTTTTAGGTTTAATGTCACGGTGGTAGTAACCTGCTTTTTGCATAGTCTTATAGCTTTGGAGTACTCCAAGAACTAAGCCAGGAACATTTTTTTTATAAAAAGATTTTTTTATATTATTTTCTATATAGTCAGAAAGCTCTATATTGCCTAATTTTTGCTGAAAAATGAATATTTCGCCCCCTATAAGAGCTGCGTAAAACTCTGTTCTGTAGATTCTGTTTGCTAAACCAGCTTCTAATAGAATAGAGGTATTCCAGGTTTTTATGTCAGTTTTTTTATTCTCTATGAGAAGATATTCTTGCGTTGCTCCTGTTTTGTTGTATTTTATCGCTCTATAAACATTCTTGTAGCTTCCTGACCCTATACTTGCAGCGTCACGATCATAGAAAATAACTGCATCACCGTTATCAACACAAATATACAGAACTTTAAATCTATCGATAATAATTTTTTTGATTTCTTGGGTGCTTCCGATATGTCCGTCTCTTTCTGGACATTCAGGCAAAGTATTGTCGTGAAACATGCTGAGAAATTCTACATTCTCTTTTTTGTGAGAAAAACCTATGCGATCCATAATGGATGGTAAATCAGGTTTTTGAGTTCTGTCTGTTTCTGGCTGGTTATTGTTGGTGGGGTTTGTGCGTCGACCTTGCCTTTCGAGGTCTCGAATCATATCTAAATGATCGAGGTCCTTGTTTCTATCAGGCAATTCTATGCGTTTTTCTAATTCGTTAAGCTTGCTTCTGTTTTGTGAACTTGTGGGAACGTGATTGTTGCTTGGTGGTGTTCCTTTTTGACGACAACCAGAAAAAACAAACAATAATAAAAAAAATAAATTGTACATGAGTTAATTATACATTATTAGTTTAAAAAAATCAATAGATTACCAGCAAAAAAAGCCTATTATCAGAAGAGACCTGTATATATACTTTTTGGATGTAAATAAAATGTGCACATTATGCAAGATATTTACCTGTTGACGATGGGTGGTATGTGTGGGGTCATGAGCAGGGCCCCTGCATGAGGTGCAATCTGGAAGCGTTTGTATAAACAAACAAGGTGGGAATAAGTGGCAGAGGGGTGTGGAGAGCGCGTGGCCTCTCTGCTGTCGCTTTTCTCATTCACCTTGACGTAGACTCTTGGACCTTGTAGGGTGCGAAGGTGAGTATCCTTGTTAATGCATATCAGATCAGTAAGTCGTTTGCTGCGCGTCCTCTTTTCCAAGATTTAACCTTTGCTATCGAATCAGGTGAGCGGATCGGTTTGATTGGGCCCAATGGGGCAGGTAAATCCACCTTGCTTCGAATTATCGCATCTCAAATGTCACCTGATGATGGCAAGCTTTCGTTTCAAAGGGGGCTGCGGGTTGGGTTTTTGGAGCAAGTTCCAGTTTTTACTGAAGAATCTGCCATCATCTCGACAATCCTTGAAGGGTCCTCTGATCCTTATGATTGGGAGAACATGGTCGCCGCTCAGGAGCTCATTTCAAAACTCCATTTGGATCAATTTCCGGAAGAGTACCCTGTGGCGATGCTGTCAGGGGGATGGAAGAAGCGCGTTGCTTTAGGTCGAGAATTGATTCGTGCTCCTGATTTGCTTTTGCTTGATGAGCCAACAAATCACTTGGATGTAGAAAGCATTGTGTGGCTTGAAGGGTTTTTGGCTAAATCGCAGATGGCAACATTGACAATCACTCACGATCGCTTATTTTTGCAGCGAATCTCAAATCGCATTTTAGAGCTGGACTCTAGAAATGAAGGCGGGTTGCTGAGTATTCAGGGTGATTACGCGACCTATCTAGAAGTCAAAGAAGGTCTTATGCAGGCGCAGGAAAAGCGTGAGGTCGTTCTTAAGAATACCCTCAGGAGAGAGACTGAATGGTTGCGTCGTGGGGCAAAAGCACGGACGACGAAGCAAGAAGCCCGGATCCAAAGAGCTGGTAAATTGAAGGATGATGTTCAGGAGCTCTCTTCAAGAAACCAAATCCGTCTTTTGAAGATGGACTTTGACGCAACTGAGAAAAACCCAAAAAAATTGATTGAAGTCAAGCAGGCGTCCAAAAGCTATGAAGGCAAGGAGATATTCTCAGGTCTTGACCTTCTTGTTGCGCCAGGAAGTAGGATCGGTCTGCTTGGACAAAATGGAGCTGGAAAGTCGACATTGATCCGCGTGTTGTTAGGAGTTGAGCCGCCTGACGCGGGGAGTGTTATTCGAGCTGCTAACCTGACAATCGCCTATTTCGACCAGGCGCGTGATACTTTAGATCCTAGTTGCTCTGTGATGAGAACATTGTGTCCTACTGGGGATCATGTTGATTATCGGGGATCTCATATCCATATCCGAAGCTATCTTGATAAGTTTCTTTTTTCAAAGGGTCAGATGGATATGGCAGTAGGGAAGCTCTCAGGGGGAGAGCAAAGTAGACTGCTCTTAGCCCGCCTCATGTTAACGCAGGCAAATGTACTCGTTTTGGATGAGCCGACGAATGATTTGGATATGGCGACCCTGAATATCCTGGAAGAATGTCTTATCGATTTTCCAGGAGCTGTTGTTCTGGTCACTCATGATCGGTATTTCTTGGATCAAGTAGCAAATAAAATTATTGCCTTCCCTTCTGTGCAAACAACTGGTGAGCGGAAACTGGTTTCTTTTGCCAGCTATGAGCAATGGGAGAAATGGGCTGAAGAGGCCGAGGATGTGCAAAAGCAAAAAGCGCCTGCACGTGCACCTGCAGAGAAAAAGAAAAAACTGAGTTTCAAGGAGCAGCAGGAACTTGATGCCATCGGGGCTCGTATCCATGAGGCTGAAGAGAAGTTGACAAAAGTCACAAGCCAGAGCAGTGCGAGTCAATTGCAGGCTGAAATTGATCAGCTCTATAGTCGTTGGACGGAGTTAGAGGCAAAGAAGGCTTGACTTTTTTCTGCATTCAGAGACACTTCTGAATGTGAAAAACATTGCACTCGTGTTGGCAGGGTTTTTGGTCGTTTGTCTCCTTTTTGTTGGTTGGGGTGTTTCCGTTTCCAATCAACTCGTGACTCTTGATGAGGGTGTGAAGGAAAAATGGTCACAAGTTGAGAACGTGTACCAAAGACGCCTTGATTTGATCCCTAATTTAGTGAATACAGTCAAGGGCTATGCCAAGCATGAATCTGAGGTGCTCCTTCAGGTGACCCAAGCGCGTGCACAGGTAGGCCAAGTGAAGGATCTGCCTCAGTTTGAGCGCTCTCAGTCGCAGCTCTCGGGGGCTTTATCTCGTCTTTTAGTAGTTGCTGAAAAATATCCAGAGCTTAAGGCTGATCGTAATTTTCTTGAGCTGCAGTCTCAGCTTGAAGGAACTGAGAATCGCATTGCAATCGAAAGAATGCGGTTTAATGAATCAGCGCGGGACTATAATAAATACGTGAAAAGTTTTCCAGAATCATTGATTGCCAACTTCCGAGGTTTTCATGAAAAAGCATATTTTCAATCTGACGCTGCTGCAAAAGTAGCTCCCAAGGTTGAGTTTTAGTGATCCTATCCATTCTCCTGTGGACTCTGGCAAGTGCATTGCCAGTACCGCCAAGCACACATGTCTGGGATGAGGCACATGGCATCAAGCCTGAGACAGCACGCGCGATTGATCGGCTTTTAACGGCGCATGAGAAGGCCACACAGGAGCAAGTGGTGATCGCTCTATTCCGTAGTCTGGGAGAAGCAGATCTTGTTACCTGGACGAATCAGATTTTTCAGCATTGGAAAATTGGGCAGCGCAATAAAAATAATGGGGTTTTGTTAGCACTTTATTGGAAAGAGCATGACGTTCGGCTTGAAGTTGGGTATGGGCTTGAGCCTTTGCTGACAGATGCTCAATCAAAACGGATTCTCTCAGAATACCTCGTACCTGGTTTAAAAGCAGGCAGGCCAGATGAAGCACTTGTGGCAAGCAGTTTGGCAATCTTGCGAGTGCTTCAGAGTCCTGTGATCAAAAATGCTGAGAAAATCTTGAAAGAAGGCGGTTACGTGCAATCTTCAGGGTCACCTAACCTAGTCCCTTTGCTATTTTTTTTATTCTTCATGTTTCAGTTTTTCCGAAACCGGAGGATGTACTGGGGCGGGCCTCGTGGCGGTGGGGGCTCTTTTGGTGGCGGTGGGGGCTCTTTTGGTGGCGGAGGGGGGTCTTCTGGCGGTGGTGGGGCTAGTGATAAATGGTGATGCTTAGGATCATGGCATGAACAATACACATTGCTTACAATAGTTTCAGTTTGATGAATAGGTGCTCTTGGAGCATTCAAAGAGATAGATAAAGTAGTTGTCTGCCGGGCAGATCATGAGTTTGTCTCATGCCGATTTCTTGCTTGGATAGGTACGTGTGAAGGGAGAGGGTTGTCTTATCTTTGTCTTGTAATGCGCGCCAAGGCAATGCTGGAGCTTGTGTCAAGCAAAGCTTGGAGGATTTTTAGGGTATTATATCAAAGCACTGGATCATGGACTATCAAAGGATGGTTTGCGCTATGTGTCGCATGGGCCATCGGCTTGTGTAATGTCTCTAATTTTAACAGAATCTGCTCTAATCTCTCGTTTTGATAAAAAAGTGTCGGTCAGGATTATTATTACTCGGCACTAAGGTGACTGAGCCATGCTGCGTTGAAGTTCCTCTATCTGTTCAAGAGGCAGATGAGTTACTTCGGCAATCATCTGCAATGACATATTGCCTTTATTGAGTAGGCTCTTCAGACTATGTTGTGCGTAGCCTAAAATGATGCATCGAGTCTTTTCTCTTTTTTGTTAGATTTGGTCAGGAAGAAGTGATTATAATGCAGCATGCTAAAGCACACTGATAAGTTTTTAGAATG
>CAIUGE010000090.1 GCA_903898645.1 Oligoflexia bacterium
GGTCCCCCTGGTTAGAAGTTTTTGAACAACAGATTTTTTGAATGCTTCGGAATACTTTGGCTGTGCCATATGGTTTTATCTCTTTTCCGCCCCTAGATTCTAAGTGGTCAAGAGGCGACACCATTCCTGACATATAGAGGTACTGGCATTGCTGGAGGTTCAGGTGGCTCATCACCTGTTGGATCGAACTCTGGCACAAGTGGCACCCTCTATGCCGGAGGTGCAGGGGGAAGCACAAGTTCTTGGCAAGGTGGATATGGCGGCAATGGCAACAATGGTGGACTTTGCGGCCTCAACGTCGTGGCCTCAACTAGTGCTCCTGGCGGAGGAGGGGGTGGCTTTGGTAGCGGAGGAGGCAATCTGGCCGGAAACGGAGGCAGTTATGGCAGCGCTTCCGTAACCTCAAATTCTGGTTATGGCACAGGCGGAGGTACACTCACGGGCACAGGCGGCAGTGCTAACTGGTGCGGAGGCTCTGGCGGATCAGTTGTCCTGACATACACTGCAACCTACTGCTTGTTTTGAACCATGGTCTTTACGTGATCCGAAACGCCAAGAACCGCAATTCGAGTGGCCCATTCCAAAAAATTGCTCTTTCATGCGCACGCAAACCTACTTCATGGCAAAGCGGCCCAAATGGCGCCAGCACATGAGCGCGCGATGTAGGGAATTTCTTCTTCAGCATGTGCCCTATGTCACGGTAAAGAGTTTGGTCAGCATCCAACCTCGTTCCATAAGGAGGATTCATAACAACAAGTGCTCCAGGCTCTTGCACTGGCAGATCCTGAAAACGAGCCTGCTCAAATATAATGGGCAAATCGCCTGTATTACGTCGTGCTGACTCAACTGCTGCTTGATCAAAACCAAATAAACGACAAGGCTCTTGGCGTTTTGGTCGATCTGCAAAAGCTGCACTTAAATCTTCAAAAACCTGCACGTCATGCTGTAGCCAACCATGAAAGCCATAGCGGATGCGTTGACGAGGAGGCAGTCCATACCAAAGCATACACGCCTCAATCAGAAGGGTACCACTCCCGCAACATGGATCAATCAGAAGGTCAGTCCCAGCATCAGGCCAACCTGTATGCATAAGAAGAGCTGCTGCCAAATGCTCCTTCAATGGAGCTTGGCCTGTCTCTTGTCGGTAGCCACGCTCGTGCAGACTTCTCCCGGAAAGATCGAGACCTAAAATCACATGCCCACCTAAGACACGCACCTGAATCAGTAGATCAGGAGATGCACGGTCAACGCTTGAACGATCACCATGCTTGCGCATCTGATCAACAACAGCGTCTTTCACCAGCATGGCCACATACTGAGAATTCGTCATCCACGGTGCCTGGCCGGTCACACGAACAGCAAAGGTCGATGAAGACGCCAAATGCTCCTGCCAAACAAGCTCGCTGACGGCCTCATAAAGGTCCTCTGTGGACTCAATACCCTCCCATTCAGCTAAAACTAAGATCACACGTCCAGCTATGCGAGATTCTAAACAAACACGCATACAAGCAGCATAGTCAGGTGCCTCTACTGCTATAATCCCCACACCAGTAGAGATAGTCTTGAGGTCGAAACTCTCACATTCTTTTGCAAGAAGCGCTTCAGCACCCCGAGGTGAGGTGACTAAGAGTCGCATCGCACACCAAAAGCTACTTTGAGGTAGCGTGACTCAGGAAAAGAAGACAAGACGAAATGATCCCGCGCCTGCATACTTTGCCCAATCCAAGCAATAGGCAAAGCTGCGCGCCCAAGCAAAGCATAGAATTCATCGCCAGAAACATGCCGTGAGCAGGAGCAGGTAGCGAAGAGCCCTTGAGGCGAAAGCTTTTTTACAGCAAGTGCATTCACTTTTTCGTAGCCCTTGAGGCCTGTCACAATATTTTTCTTTGATTTAATAAAAGAAGGAGGATCAATAATTACAATATCGCATGGAGGTATCTTAAGTTCATCAAGCCGCATAACATCATGCTGAATACACTGCAATTCTGCCTGATGACCCCGTTCACGGAGTGGTGCCAATTGCCGTTCAATATTGAGTGCTGCATACTCAAGCGCTGATGCTGACGAATCAACCGCAATGCAGGTAATGGAGCGATCAAGAAATTTAGCAAGATGTGCACTCCATTGCCCAACATGGGTACAGAGGTCTAAAACGCGGACATGCTCAAAAGGCAACTTGCGCGCAAGACGCCCAAACTGTGCAATGGCAGCAGCCTGATCCAAGAAAAAACCAGTTTTCTGCCCAGACACAAGATCGCTCTCAAAGGCCATAAGCTCACGCTCATCATGCATGACAAAAAATGGTCCTTTGGGAAGCTCCCCAAAAACCTCAGTTTCTTTTTTAGCCATCCCTTCAAGCTCACGCACACCTATATCGCGTCTCACGATCATAGGCTCGCCTAAGACCTCACGCACAATGGGTAACATCAATTCAGAGGCATAGGTATGGAGCTGCACGACATGTACAACACTGTTTTCATAGCTATAGCGATCAATCACCAGTCCTGGCAGTCTATCTGACTCACCAAAAACAAGCCTATAACTGCCCTGCATACCTGCACGCAAAGCAATTGCCCGCTCAAGGCTTCGACGCACAAGTGCATCATGATCTATGTCCTGAGGATCACGCGATCCTATACGAAAAGCAATCAAGGCACGGTAATTCATCCAGCCATGAGCTACAAAGCGGTCCTTAGTATCATAAAGAGGACAAAAGCCCTGAAATTGAGGCATAGATACAAGTTCATTCGAGTAAACCCAAGGATGCCCTGGGCGCTTTAGTACAGTTTTTAATTTGAGCATGAGAAGTGCACTCTAGCATAGCTAAGTGCATCTTCATAGGTCACAAGCTCCCCCATGAGTCTCTTTGTCTCAATCTCCCTCAAGAGCGCTCCACACGCTGGCCCAGGTTGCATACCAAGAGCCAAAAGATCCTTACCAACAACCACATAGTCAGGCACCTCTCGTTCAGCTAAAGCTAGGTACCTTGGCCAATTCTCTGGCATACGCGCACGTAAAAAAACCAAAAGACGGTCCCTAAGTGGGGACTGGAGCTGGCGCATCAACTCGACGTCAGATGCCTTGAGCGACTGACTAAAGTAGTTCACCTGAGAGAGCTCCTCTCCACTCATCTCAATCATATGCCCTCCCTCAGCCTGGCAGGAGGCGCAAAATTCTTCAAACCCCAGGACTAGAGGAGGGTTGACACCAAAAAGCATACGGCACACGCCACTTTTGATCAAAAGCTCAATCCCCATAGAACTCTGAGTAATTTCCTGCAGCTCATCCTTAACGCGCACCTGACTCAGATGCTCTACTAAATGCTTTTTACGCATCAGCGCATCCCATGTGCTTGACGCAATCTCAAAGCCACGGGCTGCAAATCTGAGGCACCTTAGGATTCTCAAAGCGTCCTCCTCAAAACGCTCGTCAGGATCACCAACAGCAACAAGACGGTGCGCCGCTAAATCCTCAAGCCCACCAACAAAATCAATTACCCGCTCCTGCTCTGGATCATAGAAAAGAGCATTAATCGTAAAATCACGCCTTGCAGCATCAGCATGGGAAGCAGGCACTACCCTTGCAGGCCACCTATGCTGCACATGGCCTTCTTCAACACGAAAGCGCGCAACCTCATACTCACCAATACGCACAACTTCAAAGGAGCGACCAACCCGCTTCGCTCGAGGAAAGAGACTGCAAAGTGTCTTAAGTGACGCATCAGTGGCAATATCCCAGTCACGTGGCTCACGATTTAGGAGCATATCACGTACACACCCCCCCACAAGGAGCGCCTGAAACCCATTCCTCCGTAATTTTGCACAGACCTGATAGAGAGAGACGGGGAGGACTTTAGTCAGGATCAACTTCAAGTGGCTTTCCATTGAGCTGATAAATACTCTTGATCGAGCCCTCAGGCTCAATGCGCTCCGGCGCCTGAGAGCCCTCAGCCTCACGGCGCAGCGTAGGACGAGGAGATTCCTCAGCTAATGCACTTACCATAAGAAGAAATACAGAGATCATTTGTTAAGCATCGCAAAAATACACGCCCTATTCAAGGGTGCGTCTATGACACGCTAAGTCACACTTGGCATCTTTCTTGCTTCTAGTAAAAAATCGTTGTGACTGCGGCGTAAAAATATGGAGAATATTATGAAAAAGATATGTTTCGATAAAACTTTGGTAGGTGTGTTAACGATTTGTTTGTTTGTTTTGGCATCTTGCGGCAAAAAGATTGCTACCTCTGACTCAGATACGCCTCAGAAGAATGCTGAAGTTAGTGGCATGGTAAAATCCCCAGCATCGAAGTCTATAGGACTTGTGCCCCCAGTTCCACTGCCAGCTGGCACAACGCCAATTGCTGGAGCAGCTGTAACAGCAACTGCACTCAATACTCTCCTTAAAGGCGAAGTTACAGATAACTTAGTTACTGTTGACTTGGTAGTAAACGGGGAAAACGGTTACGTTACAGTTTATATTAAGCCTACACAGGAATTGGCTACAATTCCAGTGACAGCCTCTTTATCTACTGACGGCAAAGAACTCATTCTGAGTCCATCAGGTTCTAAGCAATGCCTCATCGACAACTCGACACCTGCTGGCGACACAGTCGCAACAGATGTCGCCAATCAAGGTGCATCTTGCGCAATAGACAGCAAAGCGCTCGCATATTTGAATGCAATGGCAAACGCCCTCACTCCTCATCCTGTTGCAGTAGTCAATGGCGCTGTCACAGTTGGCTTTGTTAATCCTAGCAATTCAAAACAAGTCACGATGGCATTACACACTGGCAGCTAAGAGCATTCTTAAGCCCCAGGGGAACCTCCCCCTGGGGCTTTTTTATGGCATAATCACTTCGCGAGGACGCGCACCATCCTGCGGACCTACATACCCCCTCGCCTCAAGCGCCTCCATCAGACGCGCAGCCCTATTGTAACCAATCTTAAGTCGTCGCTGAAGATAGCTTGCCGATGCTGTCCTGGATGCACGAATAATATCAAGCGCTTGCTCAAAGAGCTCATCACTAAACTCCTCTATCTCCTCTTCTGTCTGCACAAGAATTTCGTTTCTATACGTTGGCGCCCCCTGAGCACGAAGAAAATCAGTTATTTTCTGGATCTCTTGTTCATCCAAATAGGCTCCATGGAGCCGCACAATATGTGAAACCATAGGGGGAATGAAAAGCATATCACCCTGACCCAAAAGACGCTCTGCACCTGAGCGATCTAAAATAGTTTTCGAATCAATATAACTTGCAAGCTGAAAAGAAACCCTCGACGGTAAATTTGCTTTAATAAGTCCTGTCACCACATCAGTCGATGGCCGCTGCGTTGCAATCACGAGATGGATGCCAGCTGCACGAGCTTTCTGCGCTATCCGCGCAATAGAGATCTCAACTTCTTTTTTCGCTGTCATCATCAGATCTGCCAACTCATCAATCACAACAACGATAGCAGGCAATGGTGCAATAACCACTATTCCTTGAGCGTCCATTTCAAAGGACTCTTCCAACGACGCATCCTCCGTGGCCAGCAATGCAGCTATTTTTTCAGGACCTAGCTCCAGTACTTTTGCCTGAAAACTTGCCAAATTCTTCGCGCCTACTTTGGCCAAAATACGGTACCTGCGCTCCATTTCACGCACAACCCACTGCAACGCACATGCAGCTTGGACCGGATCATCCACAACTGGCAGCAAAAGATGCGGGATATCTTGATAAGCACGAAATTCAATAAATTTTGGATCAATCAGAATCATGCGCAACTCTTGCGGCGAAAACCTATAGAACAGTGAACAGATCAGCCCATTCATAAAAACTGACTTCCCACTGCCCGTCTGCCCAGCACATAAGAGATGGGGCATCTTTGCTAAATCTGCAATATATGTATGCCCACTAATATCTTTACCCATAGCAACAGGGATCTGGTACTTGGTTCCATAAAAATCAGGGTGCTGCAAAAATTCACGCAAATAGACCATTTCTCTTGTTTCACTTGGTATCTCAATACCGACAACAGCCTTGCCCGGTAACGGCGCTAAAATACGAACACTTTGAGCAGACAATGCCATAGATAGGTCATCTGCTAAAGCTGCAATACGAGATACCTTGACCCCTGGACCTGGCTTGAATTCAAATAACGTAATCACAGGGCCCGGCCTAACGGCTACCACTTCCCCAGCTATCCCAAAATCTGCAAACTTTTGCTCCAAAGTACGAGCCTGATTATTCAAAAGTTCCTGATTAACATGTGTATCTTTTTTCTCAGGACTTCGTAAATGCGCAACAGATGGCAAATGCCACTGAGTACCTGCCACGCGTCTTTTCGGCTTTGGCTCGACCTGCGGCGCCGAAACCGCCTCAACAAAAATAGGCGTCATATGCTCTGGTGTGCGTGCATGCACCTCAGGTACGTATGCCAGCGGTGCATGCACCTTTGGTGCAGATGCTTTTCGAAATGTCCACAGCTTTGAAGGTATCCACATTTTCTGCCAAAGCCCGTCAAAAGCAACATACAGCGCGAGCCCCCCGACAAAAAGTGCTATAAGCACTGTTCCAACCGAACCCACAAATACCCTCAGATTTTTTGCAGCAAAAGCGCCGACAACACCTGCCTGCAGAAAACCTGTGCCACGGTACCGCCAAGGGTCCTGCATAAGCCCGCACATAATCAACGCCATCCAAAAGAAAACCAAAAGTGCCGTAGCCTTCACGACACGGGCCTCGCTTTGTCTCATCACTGCAACGCCAAACCAAGCAAAGAGCAATGGTAAAGCAAAACTCATCTTCCCAAATAGGATGAAAAGCCCCGACGCAAGGTAGGCCCCAAAAAACCCACAGACATTCTGTGTCATAGCAGGTCCAGAGACCAGGAAAGACGGATCAGATGCCTTGTACATGAGCAGTGACAGCATACCGACAACTGACCCAAGCAGCACAGACCCACCAACAGAAACGCGTCGCAGCAACTCTTTCTTATCCACACACACCCCCACCCCAGACTATCACGGCTTGCAATCGACACTCACTACTTCTTAAATACACTCATTGACCTTAAAAGAGTAACGACGCATCGCAAAAACTCTTATGGTACCTACGTTCACGCTCTCCACAACGCCCTAGATAGTAACCCGCAGAGCAGTAGGCAATCGATGGATACGTTCAATTGTCTCATACGTGATGCCGCAATGACGCAAAACAATATCTGTGAGATTTACCGGATAATTATCAATAATCGCCGCAATACCCTCATCCTCGATATCGTTTAAACTCAAATCGAGACTCACAAGATTTGATAAACGTGAAATGTGCATCGCCCCGTCATTCCCTAACCCACACTCCTCAAGCGTCAGACGCTCTAATCCTGTCAGCTTCGCAATATGATCCGCACCCGCATCCCCAATACTATTTTCTTTCATACTTAACTCAATCAATCCTGTGAGCCTGGCTATATACTTAGCGCCTAAGTGATCGATACCACAATCATCAACAATTAAAGACCTCAGCCCTCCCAACTGAGCAATACGCCGCGCACCTGCATTAGCAATAGCATTCTCTGAAATGCTTAGACTGGTCAAATGATGCAATCTTACAAGAGAC
>CAIUGE010000091.1 GCA_903898645.1 Oligoflexia bacterium
CGAAAGCCTAGATATGATCCCTACACAGATATTTATCGTCCGAACGAAGCGGATTGTTTACCATTGCAAGAAGTGTCAAAGCGCTCCTCAGGCCGCAGCACTCCCTGCAAGGATTGCCCCAGGCAGTTCTTTGAATGACAGTGTGTTGATTCAAGCAAGCATAGCTAAATTTTATGATTTGATACCGACCGATCGTTTAGCTAAGATGTTGGCCCGTGCGGGTGTTGCTATAGCGGACAATCTGCTGCTCAAAGCTCAGTATGCTTTAAGTGAAGCGTTTTATCCAATCTACTTGAAGATCAAGCAAGAAATTTTAACAAGCAGAGTCATTCATGCGGACGAAACGCCACATAGGATGCTAGAGCGCGATAACGATAAAGCGTGGTATACCTGGTGCTTTGTTAGCCCCAGAGCCGTTTACTTTGAAATCAGGGATAGTCGATCCGGTGATGTCAGCATTGAACTCCTTAATGAGTCCCTTGCCACTGTTTTAGTATCAGACGCATTTTCCGGCTATGCAAGAACAGTCAGAGAAGTAAATCTCCATAGACTTGCCATTAACTCTCCTCTCCCTCAACTGGTGTCCGCATTTTGCAATGATCATGCACGCAGGTATTTCTTTCAAGCGCAACCTCATCCTCTAGCCGAAAAAGCGCTGTGTGTTTATGAAGAAATTTATACTATCGAGAACCGAGTTCAAGAGATACTTCTAGATCCTAGGTATCAAGAACCTGAAAAATCACAAAAGGCCCTAGAGTTACGGCAAACAATCGATTTACTATTTGAAATACTGCATGCCATTGCGTGCGAGATTTTAATGGAGAACAGTCCGGCATCGCTCATAGCCAAGGCGGGTAACTATTATTTGAACCATCTGACAGGACTGACTCACTTCTTGCAAGACATTGACGTCCCAATAAGTAATGCATTTGCTGAACGGAGCATTAGAAATCCTGTGATTGGGCGCAAAATATCGCTAGGAACTCATTCTGAAAAGGGGGCAAAAAATGCTGCCGTTCATTTTACCGTTTTTGGAAGTTGCCGGATCAATAAAGTTGACCCAAAGGAATATTGTGACTACTCGGTGTTACTTATTCATGAAAATAAACCCTTGATTACGCCCTATGAGTTCAGTCTTTTACATAAAAACAAAGCCCCACCGCAGGATCCTGAACCAGAACGTAAAAAATAGAATTTAACCATATTTGTTAGCGACAAGCAGGTGCCTTTGGGTTTGTTCATGGGGACTAAGATAGTTGAAATCATGAGGCCTTCTTCAGGAATTCAAGGAGGATGTCTACATTGGGAAAACGAATAACCTTGCTTCCGTCATCATAAACGAGCTCTGGGCCCGGAACTGCCGTCGAGCCCTCTGTCGAATGAGACAGGCCCATCCCATCTGCTGCAATCAACCCGATCGCACCAGACCCTGCAATGACATGATTCAGCTTCTTGGAGTCAGCCAGGAGCTTTCTTAAGGTCCCATTTTTTACCCCTAGTTCCCGCCTGAATTGATCCACTGGTCCTGGAAAGTTTTCCCACATTTGACGTAGCTCCAAAAGGAGTTCAGGAGGCACGCTTCGCAGCGTTCCATTTGCAGTTCTGAAGCCATCCATCTTCTTTTTTA
>CAIUGE010000092.1 GCA_903898645.1 Oligoflexia bacterium
AGACGGGAAGAGAAAAATTTCTCTTCCTTGGGGTCGGGATCTGTGTTCTATAGCCATTAAATATGGTAGTGGCGCACTATTAGGTTGATGCCAGGGACTAAAATCAATAAATCTAAAATACTCTCCGTTTATTATTATATTGTCTGGCTTAATGTCAAGATGAAAAAACCCATGAGCACGAAGATCCTCGTAAGCACGCACAATGCCACCTACGTATCTACGTATCGCGGATTGGTATACTGTTGTTGAAAAATTATCATTCACATACTCAACAAGATCTTTTCCTAAATATTCTTGAAACAGCAGTCGATTTAAACCGTCATAAACAATATAAGATTTTTTTTTATTTACGAGGATCGACATTTCTGATTCTTTCTTAATGTTCTCATTCCATAAAGATACTTGTACTGTGTTTTCTCTTAAAACCGCGACAACGTAGGGCTCGAAATCTTGAGCGTTTTTTCGATACATAAATGATGTAAAAACACTCTTTGTTGAGCCGTAAGCTACGAATCGTTTTTTAGTATTTTCTGTAAATTTAAAGATAACAGTATCGCAATCATGCGATGGAAAGAAATAGCTCACTTGAAACAATTCACTACAAAAATGATGTAAAAAAAGCGCAGAAGGCGCCCCAGATGCTCGCTGATAGTAACAATCGATCTGCCCGTCCAGATTTCCAGCATTCAGCTGATCAAAAAATCCCTCAAGATCAGCACTATGAGGATGCTCAAGCTTTTTCGCCAGCACTTCACTAAGCCTCTGAGGCTCATCACAGTCAAGCTGCACCCGCTCATACGCACCAGAGCTACCTCCACCTGCCCTGGCACCTACCACACTGCTCGCCACTACCATCCATAAGAAAACTGATTTTAGCATGTCCTACCTGCAAAAGTTCGTCCAGAAAAGATACAAAGGCCTCACACCTTCTCACAAAGAGAGTACCATACCATTACTCTGTATCTAAATCATAAAACTGCTGTAACTTTTTTGCAGCCTCAGAAGCGCCCTCCTGAGGAACCGGGTCACCGGTAGCATGAATTTGCGTAGGAGACAACCGGACCTCTGTTATTTTCTTCCCAGCAACCTGATCCACTGTCGCCTGCCTGACATCCGGTGACTGGGTAGCACCAGTGATCGGACTATTTGCTTCATTAGCCTTTTGAATAAGTATCTTTCGAGCATCATCAAAGGCTTGCATCATCGCATCTGTCGGCCTTCCATGAACAGCAGCGCTCCAGTTACTCTGGGCAAACCCTGGATAATTCTGAACAAACCGCGCGTAACGCTCCCGCTCTTTTGCCAATCGCTTTGCATCAAACAACAGGCCCCCATTGCCGTTTCGCTTATAAATTGCTGTCACACAACCTGACTCCACAGTTAACTGACTACACTCAAGGTTCGCCACATCCATAGGCTCCGGCTTAAACCCTAACTCCATACTATGCACGACAGCTTGCTCCCCATTGATAGATGCATTTTTTAAGTCTACATACTTTGGCACAATGATAAACACATGCTCATCTGTTCCCCTGATATCATTTGCTACAGCGGCTGTTTTAACCTTAATACATTCACCCTCAGGACCCATCCCACGCCCTTCATTATCTCGAGTACAAAGGTCATTCACTGCCGTTTGATTAGCAGCAAGTGCCGACTTCGTCTTCAGCATGTAGAAATGCTCCCACTCCTCAAATCCATCAACACACTCCATAAATCTCTTCGTACTAGGGCACCTCTCCCCTAAAACGCTGCGCAATAGAAGGTCGGCTTTTACCTTCATTTCCTTTCCTTTTGCAACATTTCCAGAAATATCCTCAGTAACACCTATGCTCCAAAGAGATTCAGCCTCCTTTACCTTCTCACTAATCTCCACGACATAGATGGTCAGCAATGTGATTCGGTCATCAGCTGACTTATACTTGTCTTCTTGCCCAGTATTAGACATATTCTGAGGACGTAGCGCATAGCCCTCCTGGACCGAGAGCCTCTCAAGCTCTTTTTTAGGCAACAGCCCTGCCTGATACTTCTCCGCCTCAGACAAGCCTGGCCCTTCCGAAGGGGCAGTACTGCCCCCTTCCGTAGTCAGAGCCTTGGCATATATGCTAAGAAAAAAAAGGAGCACCACGTCACTAGTATAACTATAAACTCCAGAACAAGGAATATGTCAATAACGCCACACCTCTGCTATTAACCTCAGAAAATCACTCAGCGATCTCAGCAGCAGCTCCCTCCGGAACAAGCGACCGAGTCAACTCCACCCTCCTTGGCCCAGCCCAAAATGCCATTCGTTTCTCAGGATCAATATCTAAAAAACTACAGACAAGCTCTTCAAGGACAGCATCATGAATTTTATAATAGTCTTCACCATTACAGTAGGCGTCATAATATATCCTAGTATTCATATAGTTGTATATTCTTACTTGCTCACCTTGCACTGTAAGAAATAATCGCTCTGGTTCACTATACTTTATCATCACAAGCAATGTCACGCCTAACGAAAAAAGATCAACCGCTAAAGAATGCACCGTCTTCCACCCAGCAGTATACGGAGCGGATTCTGGCGGCATATACGAACTTGTCCCAAAATACCCAGAAACAACATTTTGAATACGTGTCGATTGACCAAAATCAATAAATAAAAAATCTTTACCATTTTTCATAATATTGTCCGGCTTGATATCGAGATGAAAATATCCCTTCAAATACATAGATTCATAAGAGTTTATTATTTTTTGTATAAAACTGCGCAATTGAAAACCATGCTCTTCTTTTGAGAAATTATTGTTCAAATAACGAACAATGTCTGTACCTAGAGACTCCTGAAAAAGAAATTTTTCTAAAGAATTGCTGGCAATGTAGGAATATTTTTTATTTATCAAATATGACAGTTCTGATTCTTTTATGATAAGCTCATTCCATTCATGCCTAGATGCACCACGCTTCATGAGCATGTCCCATTTTTA
>CAIUGE010000093.1 GCA_903898645.1 Oligoflexia bacterium
CCAGCAGGGCATGATGGAGCATAAGAAGAGTGTCGTGTGTGAGTGGTTTATTCTTTTTATCATAATCGCCCTTTTGTATGAGTGAAGCATGCTGGTATTTTTACGTCAATAAAATGCGGCGCATTATTTTGTTGGCTGCGTTACGGGGTTGTATCGATGTCGATCTCGTCCTTGCTCGAGGCTGGCGTGGTACCATGCATGGAGTTAAGCGAGCCTGAGTAAACCCCTACTGAATCACGATTCGATGCCCCCAATAGTTCTTTATGGAAGGTTGGCAGTTAAGAGCGGAGTTCTTGCTAGGATGGCTTGCGTTTTAAAATTATTCTGAAGCATTATTTTGTGGGTTGCGCCATCAGGATTGACAGAATGCAAATGATTTGCAATGATGTTCCCTCTGAGAGGTGTCTATGTTTTTTTTCAGCATCTTGGTAGGTTTAATGAGTTACGCGGGTACTGATGGTCTGCTGCGAGGTAAGGTGACCTGTGCACACGGGCCAGTGAGCGGTGCGTCAATTCGGGTTATGAATCATGGACAGGAAGTGAGGGGAGTTCTGAGTGATGAGGAAGGGGGCTTCGTGCTTTTCCCTGTGCCTTTGGGTGATTACACGCTCATTGTCGATGCGCCATCGACTGTGAAGACGGAGTTATCCGTTCATGTGTCTAGTCAGGAGCAAGAGTCTTTTGTCATTTATTTGCAGGAAGAAGATGATGACGGGGTCCAGGAAGTTCATATTGAAGCATCACGTAAGCTGATTCAAAAGTCTGCATCTATGAGTCGAACTGAAGTGGCATCAGTGGAGCGTCTTGTTCAGGGGAGTGAGGTGCCTTTTACGAAGCTTTTGGCTGGAACAACGCCTGGGGTTGTGGAGGGTAGTTTTGGGCAGCTCTATGTGAGAGGCAATCATTCGAATATCCAGTACCAGATAGACGGTGTTTTGTTGCCTGATTCATCGTCGGGAAATTTTAGTCGTGTTTTTAGTGTACGTAATATGGAGCGTATGGAGGTTGTGACGGGGGGAGTGCCTGCAGAGTATGGGCAAAGACTGAATGCTGTCATTAACATGGTAAGTAAGTCGGGAACTTTAGAGCCAGGTGGTGAAGTTGAGCTAAACTACGGGAGCTATTCAACTTTGTCTCCACATATCCTCGGGAGTGGGTCTTTATTGAATGGCAAAATGCGTGCATTTATGTCGATTAACTACAATCAGTCAGCACGTGCTTTGAATACACCTCAGCCCAAGTCATTGGAAGATCAGGGTTCGGGGGGAGGCGATGCAATTCATGATTTTGGTTCAGGATTGGCAGAGTATCTTAAACTTGATTGGAGTTTAAGTCATACGGGGCATTTGTCATTGATTGTGTTGAATCAATTTCAGAGCTACCAGATACCTAATTACCCATCCTCTTTTTCGCCATCAAGTCCCTATTTTCAGAACGGATATAAGGATCGATTCGGCAACACAAGTAGTGAGGGCCCAGTTTTTCAGTACCGGCCTATCGCTACAGATGATCGGCAGCAGGAGTATAATACATACCTTGCGATTAGTTATAAGAAAATTTACGATAACCATATGGTGCTGCAGGCATCGCCCTTTTTTAAGTACTCGGCGATCAAGGTGATTGCCGATCCAGTTAATGACCTTGCATCGTCTGAAGTTGGAGGGTCGAGTCCTATTGTGAATTCTGATCCTATGTCCTTTGCGCTTGATAAGAAGACTTCGACTTTTGGGCTTAAAAGCGATTTGACATCAGTTCTAGGTGAACGAGATGTTGTCAAAAAAGGGGTTCTGATGCAGGCATCAAAAACCTTGGGCAGTATTTCAACGCTCAGTCTTATTGGAAGAGCGCCCTTGTCTGATTCAACACCTGTGAGCGGCTATATGGAAGGCGTCTATATTCAGGATGATCATACGTTTTTGCCTGGGTTAGTGGCAAATGTCGGTTTGCGGTATGATGCAGTCCAATTTGTTTTTACTGGTGTTGAAAATAATGCGCCCACAGATTCCATGTTGCAGCCACGTTTGGGATTGAATTATATGCTTACGCCAGATACTAAACTCCATGTGTTTTATGGTAAGCTTTTTCAGCCTGCACCTATGGAGGCATTGCGCTACTCTTTTAATCGCGCCTCTTTAGGGCCAAAGCCATATGATATTTTAAGTGAAAAGGACGATTATGTGGAACTTGGTATTGCTCAAGAGTACGCTGGGCATGTGACGGGTCTGACAGTATATTACAAAAAAGCAATCAATATGCAGGATAGTGGTCAGGTAGAAAATACGACTATTTCTCAAGTGTTTAATTATGCTGATGGCTTCGCGTATGGCATCGAATGGTACCTGCGTGGGCAGATGAGTCGGGATTGGTCTGATTTTTTAAGTTATGCCTACTCGATTGCAAAAGGACGCGGCATCAGTGGTGGCATGTGGGCGGCTCATGACCCCAATGTGCCAGACTACCAGCTCCTTGATCACGTGCAGGTGCATACGGCCAATGGAGGAATTCAGTATGCTAAGAATAATTATTGGTGGACACTTCAGGGTGTTTTAGGGAGTGGTTTTCGCACAGGAGAGCATAACGATATACCTCTGCCGCTTCATGTGACCTTTGATACGACAGTTGGTTATAAATTGCTGCTCGATAAGGCGCGCGTGTCTTTTGATATCCTTAATATTTTTGATTATAGTTACCCTATTACTATATCTAATGCATATAACAATTCCCAGTATGCAGCTGGGAGACAGTTTTTCGTGAGATTTGTTAGCGAGTTTTAGGTCATGATAGGTTTTTCAGCTATCCAGTGTATTTAGCGATTAGTTGTGATCATGCAAGCTGCATAAGTTTCGCACGGTTCAACATGGATGGTGACTGAGGAGTTTGGGGTCTGAGACTGGATGCGTTTTTCAAGTTCGTCACAGACGTCGTGGGATTCCTGGACAGTCATAGAGCCACACACAATGAGTCTAAAGTCGATGTGGCGCATGCGGCCGCTACGGCGTGTACGGAGGTCTCTTATGCCAATTGCTTTATGGGTATGCAGCAGTGACTGGATCTGCGCAAGCTCTTGTGCAGGTAGGCCCCAGTCCCCGAGGTCATAAATTGCTTCTTTAATATGGCTGTAGGCTCCGGCCAAAATATAGCAGGCAACGCACAGAGCTAAAAGAGGGTCAATCCAAGAGATGTGAGTAAGTGCGATTGCAGTCATGCCTAAGAAGAGTGCGCCGCTGGCAAGTGCATCTGAAAAGAAGTGGAGCGCATTGACTGCAATAGCGTTACTGCCGGTGCTGTCTGCCACCTTTTGTTGCATGGAGGATGCACGCCATGAAATGGCTCCTGAAAGGACAAGAAAAAAGCATGTGAGCGGCAGGTTTTGTAAGGTCCGGGGATGTGCAAAGTCATGGATCGATTCGTAGACAATAAAGGAGGCGGCGCCTACAAGGAGGAGGGATTCTGAGAGGCTGGCAAGAGTTTCGATTTTTTCATGCCCAAATGGGTGCTCTGCATCGGCTGGTTTTGCTGCATGCCGTAATGTTAGAAAAGCTATAAGAGCTGACACGCAGTCAAGCAGTGCATGGATTGCTTCTGAGAAAACGCTCGTTGCATCTGAAAGAAAAGCGGCTGTTAGTTTTATGCAGGTGAGCACTACGGCAATCATGAGTGCGCGACGCGCTGCTGATTCTCTAGTATTAGTGGTAATAGGTCAAACCTCCTGAAAAATAGGTCGTCGCGTTGCTCAATGATACTCCAAGTTCACATGATGTGACAAGGGTCTGTGTGTGGTGAAAGTAGCTTCCAAGGACGAGTGTGACTAAGGTGCTGTATCTCCCGTTGGACAGGGATAGGTTCGTCGGCACAGCAAGGTAGGGTTCAATAGGGATAGAGTTGGTTTTAAGAGTCTTGTGAACGTAGGGTACTAGTGCGGGCTCAAAGCTGAGTCCGGAGGGGAGACGTAAAAAGCGTGCAGTAAGAGCTAATCCTGCACCTGGGCCATTTTGATTGTCTGCAAAAAAATCAAAGGTCATGCCACCTCCGAGTTGCCATCCATAAGGTCCATTGCCTGTCCCAATGTTGAGCATCACATTCGATAGGTCTGTATAGCCATGAACCCATTGGAGTTTAATGGCTGTTCCTACGCCTGAAGTAGGAGCAAGGTGACTTGCAAAGATAACGGTAGGCTCTAATCCCAAGGAGAATGAGTGCTGGGGGATCCATCTAGGGAGGTTTAAGAGTTCAGCTGTGGCTAGGAGAGGTAAGAGTAAAGAGATCATGAGATCTTTTTAATGGATACAAGGGTCTCTTGCAAGTGATCTCAGGGCTAAAGGCGAATCTGACTCTTTTTTTATAAAAGAGCATGCACGAATAGTTCAAATTTTAGCTGTATGCGTCAATCGAGATAATCAGAAGGTGCGGATCTGGGAGATCCGCACCTGGACTGTTAATTATGGCTGAGTGTCAGTGTGCCAACTTGTTTTTTGAAGTGATCTTTGTTGTTGCTATTGGCGTTTTTGCTCTTGTTGTATGTATAAAAACGCGCTGTTACCCTGAGTTCGAGATGACTGATCTCATCGGCTGAGTATCGGTTCTTTGCGATCATTTTTTCTATTTTGCGATCGTGTTTTGAGAGTAAGTCAGGATTGGGTGTGATCTGCTTAGTTTGGCCTTTTTCCATAAAAAATTCGTCAATAATGGATGCGTTGCCTTGTTTGCCGCCAAACTCAGGAGCAGATGAGCCTTGAAGCTGATGCGTCACATAGACAACCTTCACGTAGACTCTTTCAAGGTTTTCTCGCACATCAGAAAAAACCTGATTGGGGTTAAGCGTGACATCTGAAGGGAGCTGTGCATAGACCGAATCTTCGGGTTCGTTTGTTGTGTCAGATGGTTCATCAGGTACGGCTTCTTCTGTAGGTACCTCTTCCGAAGGAGGTGTTTCTATAGAGGGAGGACCTTCTTCTAGGTACTTTTGGTTAGGTTTTTGTTCCTGAAGATCAGGCAGAGCTTGGTTACTGCACGCTGCGAGAAATATGAGAGATCCTAAAATATATGAAGTCACAATGAGTCCCTTCCTTTATGCGAATATGGTATAGTGGGGTGCGCGGATCGTCAATGGTTAGTTCGGTATGCGGAGGGTTTCGATAGTGCATTTGGTGATCTAGGTTTTTGCTACCTGGTTTCAACTAAAGAGTCGTTGTTCGCTATCGTAAACTTCCTTGTTTTATGACAATGGCGCTGCTTTAGCGAAAGCAAATAGTGACACTGTAAGTTATAACGGTATTCGTGCTGCTCTTGTCATAACGCAAAAACATGGAGGAGCACATAATGCGTTGCATTATGAGTTCTTGGAAACTATCTGTCTGCGCCATGCTTTGACGTTTGTAGATCTCTGTGGTGCGTGTGCACTCGATCCTAAAAAAGGAATCTGTATCGTGCGTCTTTTTTCCTTTCGCTTCTGGTTACTATCAGCCAAGCGGCCACTCCTCATAGGTTGTCGATACAGATTTTTTCTTCCACTGATTCCAATAAATATCCCTGTGATGCAAATGTACCAGAGAGTTTGTGGTGCCAGCAGATTCGTGCAGCCACAGGGTTTTCTTTTGCATGGAATGAGCAAAAAAAGGTCATCCAGATGGCAAAAGCTGCACAGATTACGCAGATTGCTCAACTGACAGGAGCGCTCTCTGGGCTTTTCACAGGCAATCCAGAGGCGATTGCTCTAGCGCAGACAGCTAGCAGTAATGCGCTTGATAACAATTTCATGGAAAAGACCATGCCATTGCTCTGGACGACAATGTACTGGTGTCGGCACCTTAGGGCAGCCTGCGTTGGACCAGAAAGTGAAGGAGCTTCAACAAGACCCTGGATATCAGGCTGCAGATGCTGGTATGGAAATGGGAACGACAGGCGAGGCTCCGGTTGGTGCAGTAGCGGATGCCGGTTCTACTGCTGGTTATTTGGCAAAAAAGACCTCTATGTAAAAGTCAATTCACGTCTCATTTAGGTCTTTTCATAAGAAAACATCATTCGTGTACTTTTGGTGACCTTAATGTCATGCGCTTCACAACTTTTTGTATTTTTTATCATCTCAAATAAGTTGAATGCACCGTACTAACCCAAAGAGTCATGATCTCGTTTTTTAAAAGTAGTGCCAAGGAGTTGTTTTTTTACGCTGCATTGTGTAGAAAGGAGTATGGCGATTCCTGTGGTTCTTGGTATGTCAGGGGGGGTAGATTCATCCGTTGCGGCAAGCATACTCCAGGAGCAAGGCTACCGTGTCATAGGTCTTTTTATGAAAAATTGGGAAGATGATGGCATTTGCCAGGCAGCAAAGGATTATGAGGATGTTGCGCGAGTTTGTGACCGTTTAGGTATTGATTATTATAGTGTCTCTTTTGCAGCAGAATACTGGGAAGAGGTTTTTAAGGTTTTTTTGCAAGGCTTACAGTCTGGTATGACGCCAAATCCAGATATATTGTGTAATAAGCATATCAAGTTTGATCTTATGCTGAAAAAAGCGAAAGCATTGGGGGGTGCTTTTTTGGCAACGGGGCATTACTGCCAGACAGATGGGAGTCGGCTTTTGCGGGCTGTGGATACAGCAAAAGATCAGAGCTATTTTTTGGCATGCATCGGTAAGGGTGTTTTAGCTGACGTGCTTTTTCCAGTTGGGCATATGGAAAAAAAGGACGTGAGAGCAAAAGCACTTGCTTTGGGTCTCAGTACTGCACAAAAAAAAGATAGCACAGGGATTTGTTTTATTGGAGAAAGACGATTTCGGACTTTTCTTAAGGAGCATCTTCATCTGCAAAAAGGTTATATACGGATGTATCCTGATGGGGACATTGTCGGGGAGCATGGGGGGATTGCTCTGTATACTATTGGTCAACGGCAGGGGCTTGGGCTTGGAGGAGAAGGTGAGCCGTGGTTTGTCGTTGCAAAAGATGCGGCAAAAAATGAACTCCTTGTTGTGCGTGGTGAGCATCCGGCACTTTTGCGGCCATGTCTTTGGGTAGAGTCTTTTTCTTGGATAGGTGATGCGCCATGCATGCCTGCTTCATTGACAGCAAAAATTCGTTATAGACAGTCTGATCAGGTCTGTACGGTTCATGAGGAGGGTGCGGGGTACCGTGTTGATTTTCAGGTGCCTCAGCGTGCTGTGACACCGGGGCAGATCATTGTCCTTTATGATGGGCCGGTTTGTCTGGGAGGTGGCGAAATTCTTATTGCTCCAGTGTCTGGAGCGCAAGGTAAATCTTCTTAAAAAAGCCTTTATTGTACTCTTTTTCTTGTGAGGTGATGAAATTTTGCAGATGGGCCTCATCATGGTGGAGGCAGTGTGAGAGATCATGCGCCACGATAAAAAGGGCTGCAAGCGGTGAAATGCGATGGTAATCAAGACCAAGGGGGAACCCACTTCCATCAGGCCTTTCATGGTGTTGCGCAACGATATGATCAACGTCAGGTGGGATATCGTGCATAGTACGGATCAGATCTGCAGCTTTTGTCGAATGTTCTCTCCATATTGTATGTTCAGCATGAGAAAAAGGGGGTTTGTGTGCTGCGAATTCAATATCTGTCCTGCATTTTGCGAGTTCTGGATTATCAAGACCTACGTCATGGAGAAAAGCTGCAATCGTGAGTTTGCTATAGGTGTGCTCTGAGTGCCAATCGAGTGCTTTAGCAATGCCGCATGCAACATATGCAATAGCGGCGCTATGCGTTATAATATAGTTATCAGGATCGATAGAGATCTTAGTGAAAAATGATTTAAGGCTTGGATTTTTTTGAATGACTGAAAGGGTTGTTTTGGTATTGGCAGCGATCAGTCTTTCGAGTTCTGGGGTAACTCCCATCACAGTGGCTATTTTTTGGATTGATTCCTGCATAGCGCTTGACAGGAGGAATGCATCTTCTAGAGGCGCTGGTTCTGCGACTTCTTGTATCTTCTGTAAAGTGGTTTGGAAGAAAAGATCGCTTTCTTTGGCTACAATGTAGAGATAGTCTACATTTTTTAAGGCAAACTTGGCAACATCGTCTTCGGTAAAACTGTCTCCTTTGTGGGCGGCTTTCAGGAACTTATCGGCTTGAAGTTTGACATAGATGTCTGTTGGTAGTTTGTCTAAGATATGAAGTATGCGAGGTTTGACCTTGACAAAAGGTTCATGGTTGAAAAGGCGTGATCGGATCTGGATTTGGTATTTACCGCTATGCACATTCCCGATAATTTTGTGTAATCCTTGGTCAATACTGGGCTTGAGGATAAAATCATCGGGCGGAGTGTTTTTGAAAGCGGGTATTTGGTCTGGTGGCTGACTACAGCAGAGCACAAAGGGGATTTTTTGCTGCGTCTGTCTGATAGAGGCTAGAATCTCACTTCCTGTTCCTGATGCTAGGTTTTGCTCTGAAATAATGAGATGAATATGGGGTATGTCTGCTATGAGTTTTAGCGCACCAGATGCAGAATCTGCTTGGTAGACAGTCGCATCGAGATTGTTCTCGAGGTACATAGAGATCGTATCTCGTAGATTTTTTGATGCATCAGCGATGATGATGGTTGCTTGCATGTCTTTAAGTGTCTCATATCTTAATTCCATTGCACAGAAACTTGCTTTGCCTTGTCGCCATCTTCACCGCGCTGAATTCGTACATAGCCATTTTGTCTTCCGAATCGAAATATATCAAGGGTCACTTGGACGTCCTGGATACAGTAGTCGATAATTTTCTGGACATTGCCCTCGCGCCACCAGGTGACTGCCATGATTCCGTCTGCTGACTTGCCTGTCCCTAAGGTGCCACGAGCAACAGCTTCAAGCTTCAGATAGCGTTGCCGCGTCAAAGATTCGAGATCGAGCATGATGTCAAAAACGTCTAGTGACTTTGGCTGGATGCCATAAGGAGCTAATACAGGAAGGTCGAATCCTTTGACGTTGTAGCCTATAACGAGTCGCTCCTCACAAAGAGCAATGAGGTTTTTAAGTTCATGTTCGCGAAAGCTTATCATAGTGTCACTTTTGCTGTCATACGCACAGGCTATGGAGATACCGAGCTTGTCGACATGGTCCCAGCCTCCTACATCCTGAGCGAGCTGTTTAGTCTCGACATCAATGACAAGAAAATGACGGTGTTTCAGAAAAAGGCTTGATGGGACTGCGTCTTCAGAAAATGGGATGCAGCTTTGATGACGCCAAAAAGTACTATGCAGTCTGATTCTTGTTGCCTGATCCATAGAGCTTGATAACATGTATTTGCAAAAAAAGTTAGGACAGTGATATGAGGCTGAAGAGGGGGTTTTTATGAAGACATACAAGAGTATACGTATTTTTAAGAATGCATGGCTTGAGCGTTTGACGCATGTCCATCCTGTGACGCCATTGCTTGTGTGGACGCCTATTGTCGCTTGGCTCTGTCATAAAGCATGGCAGGCGCCTTTTGATAGGACACTTTCATTGCTTGTCTTTGTTTCTGGATTTTTTTGTTGGACGCTTTTTGAGTACTTTTTACATCGTTTTGCGTTCCATTACCATGGAAGCAGTGTGTTGTCTCAAAAGATTCAATTTCTTTTCCATGGACTTCATCATGAAGATCCGCAGGATCCAACGAGACTTGTGATGCCGCCGGCTGTGAGTCTAGTTCTTGCTGCAGTGCATGTTGTTTTTTTACAAAAAATACTTGGGGATCTTTGGTACGCTTTTTTTGCAAGCTATGTCATTGGGTATCTATGTTATGATTATACCCATTATGCTGTGCATCATTTTACGCCTCGTACGCGTTTTGGGCACTTTATAAAGAAATTTCATATGGAGCACCATTTTCTTTCACAAGAATCTCGATGGGGCGTCAGTTCTCCGCTTTGGGACATTGTTTTTGGGACTATGACCAACAAAAAATAGGTTTTAGTTGACAGCACAGTGGTGCGTTTGATTGATGTGTCCTATGGCAAAGCAGTCAGAACAGATTACGACTAGTTCAACAGCAGAGTATTTTTCTAAAAACCTCCAGCAGGTGGGCTTCTCATCTCAGACGAAGGCGGTATTGACGACGCTCAAAGAGGCCGTTGATAACGCACTCGATGCATGCGAGGAGCATAGTATCGCGCCAGAAGTTCATGTTCTGATTGAAAAAGTAGGTCTTGGATCACTCAAAAACAGTGAACAAATCCGTATCCGTGTAGATGATAATGGGCCAGGTATTGATCCTGACAATGTGCCAAAGGTTTTTGGTGAGTACTTGGCGTCATCAAAGTTTGGCAGGGGGCGTTGCTCGCGAGGTCAGCAGGGTATTGGTATATCGGCAGCCACAACGTGGGCGCAGCTCACAAGTGCAGTTGGTGCACGGGTTATAACAAAGACATCAACTATGCGTAAGGCGATGAAGTGCTCGGTTGAGGTTGATATCAAGAATAATCGTGGTGTTGTAAAGGAGCGCGTCACATTAGATTGGGATAGGCCTCATGGTACGAGTGTGGAATTTTTAGTTGACGGGCGTGTTCAGGTCAATGGTGAGGCTGGTCTCTTGAATTACTTGACAGCAACAGCTCTGGTGAATCCCCATTTAACGTTGCACTATAGGATGCCTGATATGGATAAGGTCGTGGTGAAGCGCGTTACGACTGAAGTGCCGCTCATTCCTGAGGCAACAGCTCCGCACCCACATACGATGAAGTTGGGTGAATTTATTGCACATTCACATCTTTTTGGACGAGTGAAGGTTGCAGTGTGGTTGAAGAAGGGATTTTCGCGTATCACCGATAGCGTCTGTGATGAGATGGTGAAGACAGGCGGATTGCCTGCGCTTGTCCTTGATACCTTGGTTGACAAGGTGACAGAAGTCCAGTTCAAGCAGCTTTTTAGCGTGATTCAAAATATGCCACTTTTGGCGCCATCAACGCGTTCTGTTTTGTCTATTGGGGAAGAGGGCTTTGAAAAAAGCATAGGACGTCTTGGGAGTGTTGATTTTTTTGCGGCTGTCTCGCGCAAGCCAGCAATATGTGATTTTAAGCCAGTACAGGTTGAGGTTGCAGTTGCACGTTTGCAGAATAAAGTGAGTGAGGCAGACTCGTCGGCGCAGGTGTTGCGTTTTGCAAATCGAGTTCCATTGCAATTTGATAAGGCATCCTGTGCAATTGTTAAAGCCATTGAGTCGGTAAATTGGCGAGCATATGGACTCGTTCAGCCTAAAAATTCTCTTCCTCAAGGCCCGTATATTATTGCAGTGAGTGTTGTTTCTCCTTTTATTAAATTCAAGAATGCATCTAAAGAAACGATTGATGCATCCGATGAGCTCGTTGAGGAGCTTAGGCGTGCTCTTATTCAGGCTGGACAGAAGTTGTCTCGTTATATTCGTCGTGAACTGAAGGCTAATGAGCTCGAGCTCAAGATCCGTCATATTGAGCAATTTTGTCCTATTCTTATTGATGGCTTATGTCGCATTACTGAAGCGCCTGAGGCACGTAAGGAAAAAGCGAAAGCAGGTCTTGTCAAGCTTCTTGGAAAAGATGCAGAGAGCACAGAAAAAGAGCTAGAAAAAGCTGTGATTGCATCACAGAAAGGAAAAGAAGTATGAAGGAGAGGCAACAGGATGAAAAAATTCCTGCGTTAAGCCGTGCGCTCTGTGAGCGTTTGTTGCAAGATCTTGAACGTGCTCGACGTCCGGTTCTTTATGCAACGAAATGTTCACTTGATAATGCAATTTATAATCATAAAATTGGGTATTTGACGCCTGGTGCAAAAAAGGTTGCAACGGAGCTCAGTGTTGGGTCAGTGAAAAAAATGTCACGGACCATTTTCATGCTTGAGGTCGTGCTTAGGAACTTAAGTGTTGGAGCGGTCAACACCAAAAGAGAGCTTTATTATATCAGTAAGGGTGAAATTAAGCATAATTCAACCCTAAAGCCGCTTGACTTTGAAAGTCAGGATGAGTCAGATGAAATTATTGATTTCATCTGTGAGATGCTAGAGTGTTATCGAGAAGAGCTAAATTGCTATGCAAATGACCGAGGTGGGCAGACATATTCACAGCAGCTGATTGTGACTGAGACATTGCCTGATGGAGATATTGCTGTTGTTGAGCTTGGAAAATTAGGGACAACACCTTTTCAGCCAAAAAATAGGCCTCAGAACTTAAAGTTATCAACAAAAAAGAAGATTGATTTTGGTCTTATTGTTGAGTCAGAGGGTACGGCGAATACGCTTGTTGCAAATGGATTCACGAAGCGTCATTCTTGTATCCTGATGGGTGCGCAGGGTGTGCCATCTAATGCAGTTCGTGGTTGGTGTAAATTGATTCAGGATCAGTTAGAAGTGCCGCTCTATTTTTTTGGTGATCTTGATGCGTATACAATGCAAAATATTTTTCGTACATTGAAAGCAGGTTCTGCTTCAAGTCTTATTAGGAATAAGGATTTTTCTGCTCCTGATGTGAGATTTCTTGGTGTTTTACCAGATGATATTAAAAAATATGATCTTAATGACTATCCGGTAAGAGAAAGTGATGCGCAGGAAGTGCGTGCACTAAAAAAAGCTCAGGATGCACTTAAGAATGATCCTTTCTTTCATGATAAGCGCAACAAGGGTCTGACAGAGATTCTGGAATGGCTTTTGTCTCATAAGCGTCGTTGTGAGCAGCAGGCGTATTTTACCGTAGATCCTCGGGATCCTGTGATGCCAGAAAAGATCATTGTTGATAAAATTAGACGCGGTCATTACGTTTAGTGTGTAAAGTATTTACATGCTCTAAGTTTATTGATTATATTTAACTTATGCGAAGTCTATTCTTAGTGTTTTTCACAGTAGGTGCGTATGCAGGTACTCCTGTAGGTGATATGCTTGCCAAGGCAGCGAAGTGTCTGAGGGATGCTCGTGTTTCAGAGATGCAGTTGGCAGCTGAAGAAGTTTTAGTGGGCTTGCACGAAGTAATCGACTTGATGACCGAGCAGAATCTTGACGCGCATGCGTTGGAGGCGCTTCTTACGATATACAAAGAGCTTGAATTAATAGCGAGTGGGCTTGTTCCGGAGCGCAGGGAGTTAACTACAGGGAGTAAAAATTCTTGTCTTCGTGCGACGATGAGGAGTCCTTATGGTTATACATTGAAGCGTCTGGAGGCGGCTCTTGATGATGTCGCTGAAAGCTTGGCATCAAAGGTGACACTCTCTGTTATCGCTGAGCAGTTTGATGGAGTGATGCTTCGTATTGTGCAAAAATTAACAGATGACAGGAGAGTGAGTGCGCAGAGGGATTATTCCAATCTTAGGGGTGTTTCTCGTTTTTTTAAACATTTGCTTTCACGGCAAGATGTTGTTGCAGCAGTTCGCTCAAGTAGGGATGATTTACCGCTTTTGCAGCAGATGACGTATGCACAGTTCAAGAAGCAGGAGGGGTATATTTCTGATGCTGTAAATATCACTGTTGATACAGCAGAGCAGCTCGATGCACTTATAGGGAGTCAAGAATTTTCGTCTTTTTAAAAGGTATGGATAACGGCGAGAGGACCTATCGTTATTGATAATCCGAATTTTTTCATGCATATGAAAAATATCAGTTGCCTGACGCTTTCTGGATTTGTCTTGAGCGACAATACCATGCGTCATTTGGGCTCTGGTTGGGATTCTTTGAACTCATTGAGTGTGATTAATTGCAATATACATGATGAAGATTTGTGGTATTTTGCAGAACTTCGTGCTCTCAGATTTTTTTCGCTTGCGAATAATAGTATTACTGGAACTGGGTTTCGACACCTTGAAGGCTTGGATGCCTTAGAGGTTCTTGAGCTTATGAATAATCAAATAGAGACAAAGAACTGCTTGCTTTTGGCAAGGTTACCTTCCTTGGCTTCGCTTGGTCTTGGTCATGCTCTCCGTGGGAATGATTTTGAATTTCTTGGCTCGTTGACTCATTTGAGGAGTCTCGAGCTTCAATCAAACCATATTACTGGGAGTATATTTAGTAACCTTACAGGCATGTCTCTTTTGAGATATCTTGATCTTAGTCATAATTATCTTAGTGTGCAAGATTTTCTGGGGAATACAATTGATAACATAAATCGTCTTGTTGCGCTGAGGGTTCTTGATCTTAGGCATAATCCTTTGCGTGATGAGACTGCTTTGAGAGCAATTCTAGAAAAGCTTTGTGTGAAAGACGTTCTTTTTAATTGGACGGTTCCGGTACCTGTAGTTCGTCCTGGATTTCTACGGCGCCAGCAGTTCTTTTTGGTTAGTTGATTGACGTGTGCTTTATGCGTGATGCACGATTGCATCACGAAATGAGCTTTCAAAGGCAACCCAGATTGCTTGATTTGCATGGGATAAGCCCCATTCACGCAACGTTTCTTGTAAAAGTACGAGACGTCGATTGAAGTGGCCCTCAAGTAGAGGGGGGAGTTTTTTGTGGGCATGGATTGGGGGGGTGCCGTCAAAGGTGGTAATTTGACCAAAGATAAAGAGATAGAAGTGGCATTGGGCATCAATGAGTTTATCTAAATCCTGATGCATAAAAAAGAAACCGATCATGGGATCGGCTTGCATTTTGTGATAGAGTCCAGCAAGGAGAGCGCGGAGTCTCTCCTTGCTGCCTATTTCAGCAAATACGGATTTCATCATTGAACTTCAAGAAGCTCGACTTCAAAAAGGAGTGTTGCATTGGGAGGGATAACGCCTGCGGCGCCTCTATCTCCATAGGCCATGGCTGCAGGTATGGTGAGTTTACGTGTTCCGCCAACTTTCATGCCGAGAACGCCTTTGTCCCAGCCAGCAATGACTTGGCCTGCGCCTAATTGAAAGCGGAAAGGTTGGCCTCGCTTTTTCGATGTATCGAATTCTTTGCCATCAGCGAGCCAGCCCGTATAATGAACACTGACTGATTTACCTGCAGTCGCTTCAGCACCTTGGCCTTTGAGTTTATCTTCAATAACGAGGTCTTGGTTGACGGGTGTTTGAATAAGGGCCATAGGGGTACTTCCTTCTAGAGGTTGGGTTTTTGTACAGGCGACAAAACAGCTCATCATGAGTGCAAGGCATATAGTCATCGAGTCTCTCCTTGACAGTTATACCTACCACAGCTTTTGGGGGAGGGAAATTTAGTTTTTAAGTGACGCAAGGAGTTGAGGTGTGACAGAACGAAAATCAGGGACATGAAGGTGCGCTGATTGAGTGTCCTGTCCAAAGTGATTCGTTGAGGTGATGCAGACGACCTGGATACCAGCTGCAATACCAGCTGCAATGCCTGGTGCTGAATCTTCAAAGACGATGGCGTCTTGTGCTGTGCATTGCGCACGGTTCAATGCAAGAAGGTAACTTTCTGGGTTGGGTTTGCTTTCTGTATAATCTTCACAGCCAAGAATAAATGAAAAATGGCGCATAACGTCAATATGCTCAAGGGCCCATGTAATTTCGCTACGACGTGAACCTGAGACGCAGGCCATCTTATAGGTTTTACTCAGTTCCTGGATGGCTTCGATGCTGCCTGGAACAACCACCAGGTTGGATTCGATACGTGCGCGGTAGACATCACGAATGGAATGAAATGTTGTATCAAAAGGCTGCGGAAATGTATGACGCGCATACAGTAGAGTGAGTGCGCTGTGCCAGGTGCGTCCTGAGACAAGGCGAGCATCTTCCTGTGTGAGCTGGATACCCATAGCTGCGAGGAGCTCTTTGCCGGTTGCGGCAGCTACAGGTTCTGTATCAATAATAGTGCCATCGAGATCAAAAAAGAGCCATTGCATGCTTCTCAGTGTAGCGAGATCCTTTACAGTTAGATAGACGTTTTTATAACCCCCATGAGTGCACGGCCGAAGCGTTGAACTATTTTTGGTCCAATGCCCGGTACCTGGAGAAGATCTTTTTCTGAATATATTTTGCTTTGCGCTATAGCTCTCAAAACTTGGTCATTGATAATTTTCGGGACCTTTTCTTTAATGGATGTGACCTGGCGCCATTTTTTCAGACGATCCAGGAGTGCCTCATCCAGGACAATAGGTTTTTTATGGGAAGTGCTTGTCGGCATAACGCGGAGTGTAGCAAGTTCCTTGGAAGTGAAGCATTTATTGAGTCGTAGTTCGCGGTACGAGATTGTTTCTCCATGTGCCTGGGTGAAACTTTTAGCGTCAATGCTAACAAATGCTGCCTGTGAGAGGCTGATGAGGAGCGATTCGAACTGGGCGCGTGTGATTTTTGGAAGTTCTTTTTGAAGTGTTTCAAAAAGTCGTCCAGCAGGCTGGGCTTTCATACCCAGGCATGTGCGGATCAGTTCTGCAAGCTGAAGATCAAGAGGAGAGAGTGCTTCTCCTTCAATTTTTTGGGGTGCGCAGATATCACATATACCACATGGTTCGCGTGAGCTATCGCCAAAATGTTGTACGAGAGACAGGATGCGGCATTGTCTACTTGAGGCAAAGCGGATGATTTTTTCAAGGGATGCACGCTTATGAGCACTTTGGGCGCTGTAGCTTTTTTCCCAGTCTGGGGAGCCTTTTGTGAGGCGGCCATGCTCATCTATTTTGACACCTTGGTGGATCCAGAGTTTTTCAAATGCTTTTTCAAAAATATCATTGTCATTGAGGAGTTTTTTTGTACGTAGTATTTCGGCAATTGTTTCTTTCTCACAGGGTAAGTCTGTGAGTTCGCGTGCCAGTGCATGGAGAATGGATACAGCCGGATAGTCTCGCTCAAAAAAGAAGGTATGCATTTTTTGATCCTGGTACCCATAGAGTAAATAGGCTTTGGCGGGGAGTCCGTCGCGCCCAGCCCGCCCTATTTCTTGATAGTACCCTTCAACGCTACTTGGTAATCCTGCATGGATAATGGATCGAATGTTGGACTTATCAATGCCCATCCCAAAAGCGATGGTTGCAATAATGATATCAATGTCTCCTGAGATAAAATTATGCTGTGTTGAGTCACGCATTGCTGTTGGCATACCGGCATGGTAGCAGGCAATTTTGTAGGGGAGGATGGCTCTGAGTTCAGTTGTGAGTGCTTCAGCAGCTTTGCGTGTGGAGGCATAAATGATCGCGGGTGTGGCAATCTTGTGTTCTAGAATTTTACTTGCAAGGAAGGTGCGTTCAGAAGGATTAGCAACCAGGACATGGATAGCGATATTTGATCGCCGAAAGCCTTGGATGTAGCATTGGGCCTGCATGCGCAGTTGCGTCTGGATGTCTCTTTGTACCTCGGGCGTTGCCGTTGCAGTGAGTGCTAAGATAGGTGCAGGGCGTAGTTCGAAGAGCTTTTCGCCTAAAAGTCTATAGCTTGGCCGAAAGTCATGTCCCCAGTGGGAGATGCAGTGAGCCTCGTCAATAACGATCAGATTAACGCTTCGTCTGGTGAGCATGGAGAAAAATCCAGGGAGAGAGAGTCGTTCGGGCGAGACAAAAAAGAAATTAAGTTTTCCTTGGAGGTAGAGGGTGCACGCCTCGCGGCTTTCTTCACGCGAGCGTCCTGCGTGAATGCGGTCTGCTTGTAGATCTCTTGCGCGAAGTTTACTGACTTGGTCTTCCATGAGGGCAATGAGTGGACTAATGACCAGTGTTGTTCCACCTCTGGCGATGCCAGGCAATTGGTAGCAGAGCGATTTACCCGCGCCCGTTGGCATAACAAGAAGAACGTCTCTGCCGTCAATAACGCTTTGGCAGACCTCTTTTTGTGGTGGACGAAAGGAGGTGAAACCAAAATGGAGGGGTAAGTAGTATTCTGGTGGGTGCTTGATAGGAGCGAGAATCTCTGGAATAAGGTGCTTAATTTCATTTTCGAGGCGTAGCATAAAGCCTCCTAAGGTGTCTTTTTTCTGTTCAATGCGCTTAAGGTCTTGCTCCCAGCGTGCTGTCATCTCAGCGCTTTGAATGCTTGGATGTACACACTGGATAAGTTTCTTGCCCTGTGCAGTGGACTCGATAGTTTTACCGTGACGCGTTATATAGTTGCGTGTTATGAGCGTTTCAATAATTGATGCCCGGGTTGCGGCTGTCCCGATACCAGAGCCTTTCATGGCAGCTTGAAGGGCTTTGTCGTCAATGCTGCAATTTTCCATAGCGCCAAGGAGAGTGGCGTCATTAAGGCGGGATGGAGCTGAGGTTTTCTTCTGGAGTATACGGTAGCTATCAGCTTTAAGTTCAAGTCCCTCGGCGAGCCATTCGGGGAGCAATAATGCTTGTTTCTCTTTTTTTTCACTGAGAGAGAGATGTTTCCAGCCACGCTCAAGATGCATGGATCCTTCGGCCTGAAAGAGCATTGTGTCTTTAAAAAGCAGTAGAGCTCGTGATTGCGCAGTCATGGCATCAGGCTGGAACATCATCATGCATCTGCGGCAGATAAGGTCAAAAATTTGTCTCTCATCTTCTGTCAGGTGTCTCGTTGTAGCGGGATTTTCTGATCCTTCAAGTGGGATGATTGCATGGTGATCTGTGATCTTATCATCTGCAATATAGCGCTTGGGTATGATGAGTGTCTGGGGTTGAGGCTCGTACCAAGCCTGCATCTGCTGCGCAAGTGGCACATGTGCAAGTTGTGTTGAAAGGTATTGACTATCAGTGCGTGGGTAGCTAATCCATTTATGTTTTTCATAAAGGCTTTGGGCAAGGTTGAGGGTTTCTTGTGCTGAAAAGCCAAAAAAGCGGTTTGCATCCTGCTGGAGCGCTGTCAAATCATAGAGAAGCGGGGGGGCTTCGCGTAATTTCTTATGGATCAGGGTGATGACTTTACCTAAAGGCTGGGTTTTTATAGCGTCCTCAAGTGGTGTTAGCTCCGTAGGTTTGATCTTGAAGATCTGCATGCGTGTTGCTGGGATTGTGGGGACGTTGACGCCGACAAGGACACTTTCAAGTGATTGATCGTTATGGAGAGATGTAATGCGGAGCTCACAGTAGGGCATAGGTTCAAAAGAATCGATCTCTTGATCACGCTCTACAATGAGTGCAAGGGTCGGCGTTTGAACGCGTCCGACAAAAAAACTTTCGCCTGATGCAAGTGTGTAAGCACGTGAGTAATTCATGCCCACAAGCCAGTCTGCACGGCTGCGTGCTCGGGCTGCATCTGCTAGTCCATCATAGAGTGCCAAAGGCTTAAGGTTTTTCATGCCTTCTAGGATTGCATGACTTGTCAACGACGATATCCAAAGACGTTGGCACGGTTTTTTGATCTGGTGCGCTTCGATGAGGTAGCGAAAAATAAGTTCACCCTCACGGCCTGCGTCAGTCGCAGCAATGAGGGTGTCAGTCCGTTGCATCAATGTGCCTAAGATATCAAATTGGTGTTTGGTGGATTCAATGACCTGGAGGGGCCATGACTCAGGGAGAATGGGGAGATCTTTGATGCGCCACGTCTTCCATGTCGGATTGATAGCGTGAGGTTCTGGGAGTCCGACAACGTGTCCGATAGTCCATGAAACCAGAAGGTCTCCTTGCGCATTTATGAGGTACCCATCACGTTGCAGTGTTGCACCAAGCGTGCGCCCAATATCTCTCGCAACTGAGGGCTTCTCGGCAATAATCAGTTGTGTCATGCTGCTGTATCACTCATGTAGCTTTTCTATGCAAGGGGCTTTTAAGAAAAAGGCTTTTTTTTCTCCTTCTGCGCGACTATCCTAGTGCGAGGAGACATTTATGGCTTTATGGACATTACTTTGTGAGGGTGGCTTTGTGATGCTCCCCTTAGGCCTTTGTTCACTCGTTGTGTGGTGCATTATTGTCGAGAGGAGTTTTTTCTATACCCGTATCGCATTTCGTCAGGAGTCATTTTTTCTCGAAGCAAGTAATCTTCTTCTTTACGCTGATCGTGAAGGGGTAAAGCGGCTCTGTGAGAAATACACGTATGTGCCTGGTGCACAGGTACTGCTCAGTGTTTTGAGTCGGTTCGAATCACCCCATGAGCTACGTAAAAAACATTGGCGTGAGGCTATGGAGCGCAGGACGATTCAGATGCAAAGTGAGCTCAAGCGTGCGCTCTGGGTTTTAGGGACAATTGCAAGTGCTTCTCCATTTATTGGGCTTTTTGGTACAGTTGTTGGCATTCTACGGTCTTTTCAGAGTATGGCGGCAAGTGGCAATGCAGGCTTTACTGTTGTAGGGCAGGGTATTTCAGAATCTTTGATAGCGACAGCGGCCGGTATTATTGTGGCTGTTATTGCAGTTGTCGCCTTCAATACGCTCCAAGTTATTGCAACGCGTCTTGGTCAGACTCTTCGTCTCCAGATGGATGAGCTTATGGAGCTTTTAGTATGATGAAAGGCCCAGTAGATGATGAGCTGATAGCTGAGCTGAATATCACCCCATTAACGGATATTTTTCTAGTTCTCCTTGTGATCTTTATGGTAACAAGTACGACTTTGTCGCAACAGGGTCAGCGTGAGGTGCCGCGTGCAGGTGAGGGATCGGGTGCAAGCCAAGGGGTGCTTGTTGCGATTGATGCGCATGGAAGCATCCGTGTCAATAATGGTGAGCCCATTACCAAGGGTATAGAGCAGGCTCTTGCTCAGGCACTGAAAGGGAGTCGGAGTAAAGTAGTTGTACTTGAAGGTGATCGTGAGGCATATTTAGGCCGCGTCGTTGAGATTATGGATGCAGCTAAAAAAGCTGGCGCTTCGCAGGTCGCTATCGCCACGCAAAAATAGGAGTTTTTGAATGAAGCAATTATATCGCAATTTCATACAAGGTAAGACACGCGTTTTTGTTGCGTGGGCATTTGCCGGAGCAACTATTGTGTGTGCCCTTCACCCAGCAGATAAGCTGTGGGTTCTGAGTGGGGCTCTTCTTGCGGCTTTAGGTGCACTGCTGCGCTTTTGGGCAAGTGGCTATGTGCGCAAGAATGAGTGTCTTGCTGTGGGTGGGGCATACCGCATGGTGCGCAATCCTCTCTATTTTGGAACATTCCTGATGGCGCTGGGAGGCTCCTGTATGGTGGGTAATCTCGTGCTCGTCATTGCAGCAACGATTCTTTTTGGTGCAATCTACCATTTTGTCATCTTGGATGAAGAAGTCAATTTGGTTACGATTTTTGGCAGACCTTATGAGGAGTATTGTTTACTGGTTCCTCGATTTTTTCCTGGGATGCCAATTGCAATCCGTAAGCTTGTTGTCGTGAATGCTGACCCTGAATACTACCTTTTTTCCTGGGGTCTTGCTATGCAGAACAAGGCCTATGAGGCGCCTGCTACCTGCTTAGGTCTTTTTATTGCCATTGCGCTCATGCGTGCTGTGGGACAGTATTTGTGCAATTATGGTCATTGTTTTTAATCTGTGGTACGCCTGGAGGATATGATGGAGCTCGCACCTAAACTATTGAAGCAGATTTATGAGACTATGGTACGTACGCGCATTTTAGAAGAGCGCTTAATCCGTATGTATAAGCAGTCAGATGGTTATTTTTGGATTGGAGGGCCTGGCGAAGAAGCATTTAATGTGCCGCTGGGGCTTTTGGTTCATAAGGGTGAAGGTCTTGACTATGATTACCTGCATCTCCATTATCGTTCGTGTGGCATTGTGACTGCTATGGGAGCTGAGCCAATAGACGCTATGCGTCAAATGAAAAATACAGCACTTGATCCTTATTCGGGGGGGCGAAATTTTTCTAATCATTTTGCGATAAAAAAATGGAATATTGTGCCAGTGACATCAACTATTGAAACACAGTATCAAACAGCAATTGGGACGGCTCTTGCGCAAAAACGCCATGGTGGCCGTGGGATTACCATTGTAAACGGTGGGGACGCAGGGACAGCTGAAGGAGATTTTGCATCATGCCTTGTTTGGGCATCGCGGCCCCAGGCAGAATTGCCTATTTTGATTATTGTCACCAATAACGAATGGGGTATCTCAACAGCGGCAGCAACGCAGCGGAGTTCAACACATATTGCGGACCGTGGGCGGGCTTTTGGGATTAAAACCGAGCTTGTACAAGGTAATGATGTTTGGGAGTCCTATAATGCAATCCATAACGCCATGGAGTACGTGCGTAAGGAGCGGCGGCCGTTTCTCTTAGAGGCGAAGGTTTCGCGGCTTTATGGGCATAGCTCGGCTACTGGTTGTAATTTTATAACCGAAGAGGTTGATTGTCTTGCAGAGTTTGAGAAAAAAATTATAGGAGCAGGTGTGATCAGTCTTGATGAAGCAACGAGTTTTCGTCAGGCAGTATCAGATGAGTTCTTGCGTGCATCGCAGCAGGTGAAGCAAGAAGCTTTGCCTACTGCTGAGACCAGATATGATGATGTGTTTTATGGGCAGAAGGGACGGTTTTGGTAGATGGCAACTATGGTGCAGGCAATCCGTATGGCTCTTCACTATGGTGAAGAGCATCTTGGCGTTACAGATATTTTTGGTGAGGATGTAGGGGCTCCTTTAGGGGGGGTTTTTACAGGAACGCAAGGTTTAAAGACAGCATGGAATTCTCCTCTTGATGAGCGAGGTATTGTTGGCGCTGCTATGGGGCTTGGTTTTGCAGGTCAGCGATGTGTCGCTGAAGTGCAGTTTTGCGATTATATTTACAATACTATTGATCTTCTTAAATTAGCGGGGATGCAGTGCTGGGCGTCAGCAGGTCAATTTAATCTTCCTATTACAATCATGACGCCTGTTGGCAGCGGTATTCGGGGATCCATTTATCATTCTCATTCTTTTGATGCCACGATGACGCATATTCCTGGATGGAAGATTGTAATGCCATCCAATGCACTCGATGCATATGGGCTTATGCTCTCATGTATCGTGGATCCTAATCCATGTATGTTTTTGATCCCTAAAGCCCTCATGCGTGTTCGTAGTGATGAAGCAATTCCTGGTGAGCCACCACTCACGCCTGAAGGGGATAAGCAGTTGCGTGAAATGATTGATGCGCCACTGGCGGATCGCGCACGTTGGCAGCCACGTTGGCCGGAGCTTATTGATTGCCGGGTGCCAATTGGGCAGGCTGTAACGAAGCGTCAGGGTCGGGATATGACTGTTGTGAGTTATGGTCGTACCTTGCCTCTTTGTGTACAAGCGGCAAATCAGCTTATGCATGAAGGAATTGATGCTGAGGTGATCGATCTGCGGACTCTTTGGCCACTTGACTGGGGTCATCTTGAGGCATCTATTCGGCGCACTGGTCGGGTGCTTTTTGTGAATGAGGACACCGAAGTGACAAATTTTGGAGAGCATTTAGTGCGCCGCACCGTCTCCTCTCTTTTCTATGAACTCCAAGCCGCACCGGTCTTGCTTGCAGGTGAATTTCTTCCAGGGATAGGGCTTGCAGATACTTTAGAATCGAGTTCGGTGCCTCAGCTTGAATCCATTATTCAGCATATGAAGCATTTGGCGCAGCAAAAAGCGTAAAAAAAAGTCGCTATACCACTGACTTGTCGCTACCATGATGGCATGTGGTGTGGATTTTTATTCTTTGTAGTTTCTTCTTTTGCTCTAACGCAGTTCTCTGATCCGGGAGTTTCTCCAGCTCCAGCTGGGGTTGTCGTGCCGCCTTTAGTCTCTCTGCCTATAGGAAATTGTGAGATGGCAGTGGCTCAGTCTGTGCAGCAGCTTATGGGGACTTTTTCGTCCATGATGGGGGCAAGTAGTGCAAGTGGAATGCAAGCTTGTCCAATGGTCCCTGCTGTGGGTTCTCAGATGGCATGTCCGGCTTCTCCGTCTGTCAGTGCTTTGCGAGATCTTGTTGGTAGCAATGGAAGTAGTTCGGCAATGTCCTGTATGCAAATTAGCCCCGGATCAATGCGAAGTTTGGTGGAGCAGGCATATGCAGCAGGTTGCGCGCAGCAATGTAGGGTCGTACAAGCTGAGGGGGCAAAAGCGCTTGGTCAGTGTATGTTGCAGCAGATATCGGCCATACAACAGCAGGTTGGGCAGCTACAGACTAAGGCAGTCAGTAACATGGGCGTTGTTATGCAGTATTTGGTTGGCATTAATACGCTCATAGCTTCAAGAGTGCAGCAAATTCAGCAGCTCGGATCGATTAAGGAGTCTCTTGCTGAGGCACAAAAAAACATGCAGCAGCAATTGAGTCAGGCGATGCAGGCGCTATCTGGCTACCGATTACAAATGCGTAACCAGGCAAATTTGGCGTCGACCATAGCAGCTGTGCAAAGAAAGCAGCTGACATCACAGACAGCTGTCTGTATGTCGCAACCAAATGCCGCTTACCATTGTAGCCCGAATGGACCTGCAGTGTCATTTGTTGAAATGCTTTCATGTGTTTATAAAAACTCATTTTTGATCGGACCTAATGGCGCTGTTCAGCAGGATCAGACGGTTACAGGAGCAAAAGCTGCTGGGAGTGTTGGTCGGCTCACCTCAGCTATGAGTTCACTTATAGCTGATATGCAGCCTGATGGTGTTCCGCCAGATCCGACAGACGAAAAGGCTATGAAGCAGTATACGGCAGGTACAAGTTTAACTTTAAGTCAAGTAATGGCTAATCATAGTGGAGAGCTTGCGCCCATTACTATTAATGGGCAAAGTGCTCTTGCGCTCGTTGAGTCAGAGATGCAGTACTGCCAAGGGCGTGCGAGTGCCCAGATAAGCAATGATGAGGCTAATGCTTCGTCGCCTCTTGGGGGTATGATTGCCTCTATGCAGACAGTAACTGACCAAATGAATACTGCTCTTGGTTCTGGACTTATGGAGGCATCAAATGTCCTCCAGCAGGGGGCAGCAATACTGCAGCCTGCATCATCGCCTCGAATTGATATCAGCGCGTGTTACCCTGTGACAAATCCTGCGGAAGGCGTAGGATGTCTGACGAATCTAGCAAATAATATGCAGGGTTTACTGAGTGGCAATTCCCCTTTATCACAAGGCTCCTATAATATTTCTGGGCAATCGCCATTGACTATTAAATGTACGGGATTGACGATCTGTTTGAGTAATATGGTAGAGGCGATGCGTACGGTAGATCAGTATATAGTTAATGATAAACAGTATAAGGCAACCTATGTGGCAAATGTGAATGCGATGACAATTGCTCAAGTGGGATTGGCACATCAAAATTTGAATGGGGTCAACATGCTGATGCAAATGCAGATGCAAAGCATGAATCAGGAGATTATCAATGCTGGAGGTACGCCTGGCGCAATGAAAACAATGCCTCAAAAATCATTAACCCCCATGCCTCCAGATGGTTTGATCGATCTCTCTGGATTGTCTGATGCTATTATGTCTGGCATGCCAGATCCAATAAGTGTCCAGGCAAGTATGGCTGCTGCATCAAGTAGTGCGGCAAAGAGTACGACTGCTATGCAAGATGATTTTTCACTTCTTGCACAAGCACAGATGCTCCAGTCCAGCTGTAATAGAATGATGGGTGCTCAGAAATTAGCTGGTATGGCCGATAGTGTTAACTTTGATGGATTGACTTGTAAGGGTACGGCATACTGTGATCCCTCGAAGGATAAGATTGGAGCTCTCAAGAGGGCGATTGGGAATATAGAAGAGAGCCAGGCGAACGTTGATGCGCAGCTAGGTATGATGTCAGCGATGGGCAGCATGGGCGGTATGGGTATGATGGGCGGTATGGGTATGATGGGTATGAACGAGATGAAGACCACGAGTGCTTCAGGCACATTAATGACAGGTATTCATGCAGCATGCGCAACTGAGGTAGAGCAGGTGACGGGGGATGGAGGTGACGTTGCAACACAAAACGCAACACATCGCAGGCAAGCCGCGGCGAAGTGCGAGGCTATGTACCGTTCGGTGATGGGTATAGCGAGAAGCTCTATTATTACGGGTGCTGCGGGGGGTACTGCCGCTGGTACTGGTCAATGATTTTGTGCTAGTACCTAAGGTATGGATTTTTGGAAGATGCATGGGCTTGGGAATGACTTTATTGTTGTAGAAGGTGCTTGTGATGTGCGGGCTATGTGTGATCGTAGGCGGGGTATTGGCGCTGACCAAGTGCTTGTCTGCGAGCGGAAAGCTCAGCATGTGCGCGTGACTATTTATAATCAGGATGGGTCCGAAGCTGAGATGTGTGGCAATGGACTGAGGTGTGTCGCACTCTATATGGTGAAGGTGATGGGTTTGTCGGATCTGCTCATAGAGACGCGGGCGGGTATGAAGCGTGCGACCTTTTACGATGAAGATAGGATCGCAGTTGATATTGGTCCTGCTCGTTTGGGAAGGGGTTTTGAGGAGCCGTTTTTTGTTGATGGTGCGCAGTGCTATGAGGTTTCGATGGGGAATCCTCATGCTATTTTTTTTGATGTCCCACGTGAACCCGCCGTCCTTGGGGCGCATTATGAACACCATGAGCTTTTTGCGCCTCACAGGTCTAATATTGAGTGGGTGCGTCCTTTGTCCCGGGAGGCAATTGACGTGTGTGTTTTTGAACGAGGTGCAGGATTGACTGAGGCATGTGGGAGTGGGGCCTGTGCGAGTGCTGTGGCGTCATTTGTGACTGGAAGAGTCGGGCAGGATGTGCAGGTGCATTTGCCTGGTGGGGTGCTCCGCGTGAGTATGAGTCAGGATTTGAGCTCTGTTGTCCTAGAGGGAGCTGCGCGCTTTGTCTTTTCAGGGCGCTATGAGCCATCTGTATAGAGAGTGATGACTTTTGGTCATAGCGGGTCAGCATTTGTTTCTGCATTTAATCTTGAGCTGCCGACGCGCCTGTCAAAAAGTGAGGAGCAGTTTTTAGGGCTTATGTTTTAAAATGCGCAGGAGTGGCGTGCAGGGGCACGGTTGGCATTGGCAAGTGCTGCGCGGCCTTTGCTGTGAATATTGTTTCCCATGAGGTTGAACGTTGAGAGGTGAGGCATAAAGCAAATGCCTTGAGCAAAGGCGCTTGCGCCTCTATCTCCGATGTTGTTAAAACTCATGTCGATCGTAGTAAGAGAGTGAAAATTCTTGGAGTTTTGCACAAAGTGCATGATGCCGTCGTCACTTATTCCGGTATTGCTTGCGTTGAGGGTAGTAAGATGCTGCATGTTCTTGGTAATGGCGGTGAATCCATCGTCGCCAATTGGATTATCGTTTGTGTTGAGTGTTGAAAGATTTTTGAGATCTGTGGCGTGTTGAGCTAAGATAGTCGCACCAATAGAAGTCATGTGGTTATGACTTATATCAAGATTTGTGAGATATGGAATATTTTTAGCGTTTTGCGCAAGAGCTTCGATACCGCGGTCGCCAATCTGATTGTTGCTTATGTTGAGAACAGTGAGTCTCGGTGTCTTATGGGCATTTTCGGCAATAGCTGTTATGCTCGTATCGTTGATTTGGTTAGCGCTTATATCAAGCTTAGAAAGATTTGGTATACTGTATTCAGCGAAGACGTTGGCATCGGTGATGTGGTTGTTGCTTATGTTGAGTGTGGAAAGATTTGGTATATCTCTATTTTTTTTAACTAAAGCTTCGATACCACGATTACCAATTTGATTATGGCTCATGTCAAGACAAGAGAGCTTGGGTGTGAACCGAGCTTGTTCGGCAAAGAAAATAGCGCCATCAGCGCTTAATCGAGTAGAGCTTATATTGAGTTTCGTGAGTTCTGGCATGGCGATGCTATGAGTAAAAATCATGACACCATCATCGCCAAGGAGAGGGTTTTGACTTATATCGAGCGAGGTGATCCTTGATTGTTTGGGTATCTTTTGGACGAACACAATCATATTATTTCGATTCATTCGATTATTACTTATATTGAGTGCTGAGAGGTTCGGCATGCGCTTGATGATTTTTGTCAGTAGGTTCCATGAATCGTCATTCATGTCTCCATAACGAAAGCTGAAGCTCTTTATGTTTTTTAAAAGGGGTATTTTTTTCCAGTATTTACGTAAGGCGCATTGATTGAGGTCTAATGCATAAAATAAAAATCGAGAGATTTCAGCAAGCAGGTTCTGTGAAAATTCGAAGTCATAGAGGTTTGGGCTTATTTTTCTCAGGTATATAGCCTCGGTTTCTTGCTGAGTTTTGCTATTTGTATGTTCGTAGCGAAAACTGAATTTTTCTATTTTTGTTAAATAGGCAAAATTTTCCCAGGATTTTTGCAATCTGCATCGATCTACAGCGAGTGCATGAAGCGACTGAAGTTGGGAGACCTTGAGAAGAAAATTTGGTGAAAATTCGAAGTTATACAGACAGTCTATGTCAACTTTTTCAAAATGCTGTGAGTCCTTGTCATTCATGAAGGCCATAAATTCTAATTCATTGTTGAATGAAAGATGTATTTCATTTTGCATAAAAAGTTGTTTAGAATTTACGTATTCTTTGTAGGTGATGCGCTTGGTTGACCAGCGTTTTTCGTAGACAGGATGTGCGCGATGCCATTCTTTTTTTGCAGTTTCGTCTTCAAGATATCTGTGGAAATCACTTCGAGTTTGCATGAGAGCTATGTAGTCTTTTGGAGTTTTTAAAAATCTCATCAAATCGAAGAGTGTATCGTCTGGTAAAGTAGTGAGGCTTATTGTAGACAAAGGTGGGTTGCCTGACTCGGATTTGTCCCCGTGGACTTTGGTTGGTCTGAGATCTTCATAGGAGAAGAGCTGCGATTCTGTCGCGCTATGAGGAGTGGGAGGAGCTGTTGCTATGGCAACATTTATTACATGCAGTGTAATGCATGTAATAATACATTTTTTAGTCATGTTTGTTCCAGTCATGCATTTTAATGGTTGGACTTTAGTGCATTTGTTGTTCTTTGTACAGTAGGGCTGGAAAATTCTTTTTTCTAAATGATGCGACGCGTCAAATCTTATGGAGAGCTCGAGCTTGTTTTGGCTATTGCAGGGAGGAGTCTTTTTATGTAAAGTCACGTGTTTGTGTGGGTGGAAAGGTGTGTATGCGTTTTTCGTCGTGGTGTATGTGGCTGATTGCAGTTTTCTTCTTCGCTTTTCAGTTTGTTCTTCGCCTCTACCCAGCATTGATAATGCCTGAGTTGATGGCGCGTCTTCATATTGATGCGACAGATGTAGGTGTTCTTTCTGCTGTCTACTACTTTGGGTATGCTGGTATGCAGATCCCGGTCGGGATCATGCTGGATCGTTTTGGACCCCGGAAGGTCATTGCAGGATGTGCGTTCGTCTCAGCTATGGGGACGCTGCTCTTTGCCTTGTCGGATTGGTGGGTTCTGGCTTTGCTAGGGAGATTTTGTATTGGGGCAGGCTCTGCAGCGGGATTTTTAGGTGCGGTGAAGACTGTGCGTATGGTTTTTGCGCCTGAGCAGAGGACAAAGATGCTGAGTTGGACTTTTTCCATTGGTCTTCTTGGCGCCGTCTATGGTGGGAAGCCAGTCAGTCTTTTGATTCACCAGTTTGGTTGGCAAGAGGTGCTTCTCTTTATGGCATTTCTATGTGCACTTGTGGCAGGTGGTATCTATTTCTTGTTCCCAGAATCAGAAGAAGACACGACTCAGCACGTTCAGTTGCGTGAAGCACTGGTGTATGTTTTTAATAAGCCCGTGTTGATCTTGATAGGCCTTGCAGGTGGATTGATGGTCGGTCCTTTCGAGTGCTTTGCTGATGTTTGGGGTATTTCTTTCTTGCAGCATCATTTCTTATTGTCGCGAGAGGATGCTTCACTGGTTGCTCCATTTATTTATTTTGGAATGACTTTTGGTGGACCTGTGTTGGGCTTTATTGCTTCGAAAATGAGTGCTGATTACGTGCTGACAGCGATTTGTGGTTTCTTTATGGCGGCCATCTTTGCTGCTGTCCTCTGGGGTGGTCAGATGTCCGTCTCAGGGCTCACGGTTTTGATGATCCTTGTTGGTGTTTTGTCTAGCTATCAGGTTATTGTTTTGAGTATTGCATGTAGGTTTGCACCCTCGCATTTGCATGGGCTTGTGACATCGATCACAAATGGTCTTAATATGCTTCTGGGTTGCTTTTTTCATTATGGCATAGGGTCCATTATGGATCATCTTTGGACTGGTGCAATGCAAGATGGTGTCAAGCAGTACACCGATTATGCTTACACATCGTCGATTGCTCTGATTCCTCTTTGCCTTGTGCTAGGTGGTCTTGGATTTTTACTTTTACGGGTTGTGCTTGGAGAGACATCAGGAGAATTTGAGTCTCATCACTAATATGGAAGGCGTTCGGGGCATTCGGCCAACGACCTGGCTTTGTGCTGGGCGAGGGGTCCAGCGTGAAGATCTGAAAACTTTCTTATTTGAGCAGCAGATCAGCTTTGTCAGTCAGGCAGTGATTGATACAACAACTTTGTGCTTGCTGCTGACAGGGTATAAGGAAGTGATGAGCTTTCACGCCATGCGAGATGCAGTGCGTATCTTGCTGAGTGAACGACGTATCTTTGAAAAATTTCCAGTACTTTGCCGTATGAGAAGGACTGTGGGTGGCCTTGATCGTATCACAGAGGCTCTGGATGCGAGGCTTCTTTTTGCGCATGCATCTGAATATGACGTATTTGAGGAGTATTTGGCTGAGCGAGGTTTTTCTAGATCAGATGAATTTCGTCATTTTGTTAGAGGCTACGAGGCTTTTTGTGAGCAAATAGGACGCAAAGATTCTATCATGCTGATGCGTGAAGCATGCCTGAAGATCGACGGATGGGAGAAGCCTCCTGAACGAATTTTTTTGGTCCAAGCTGAGACACGAGAACCGCTTGAGATGTATTTTTGGCAAAAAATTGCCACTCGCACTCAGCTCGAGTTTTTAGATAGACCTCAGGTCCAGGCGCAGGTGCAAGGTGAGATTTGGCATACATTGGATGATGCAGCCCATGCCTTTGCTCATAGGCTAGCAGGAGAACGGCTGCGGGACCACGCTATTGTCCTGCCTGACGATCTGGCGACAAGACGCACTTTAATGCGTGCTTTAGTGCATTACGGGATTCCTTTGCTTGATCCCAGGGATCCAACAGCATTACGGTACGATGAGTCCATGAAGCGATCCCTAGCTGCCATGCGTGTTGTGGCCTATGATGCGCGATTGGGTGATGTTATTTCTTGGAAGCCAGAATTGAAGCAGAAGCTTGCAGAGATTGGTTTTCAGCGTGGTTTGCATCTCTTAAGAAAAATTGATTCTGATGTTGATGTGTTGGTACAAAAATACCCAAGTCGGCTCACATTTCAGGCATTTCGCACAGAAGGTGTGTTTTTTGATACATGGCTTCAGGATATCATTGAGCCTGAGGCTCTCAAGCCTTTGCTCTACTGGGTGAGGGAACTTGAGTCTCGTATTGCATCAACGAAGCCTCCGCCATTGTCTGTGAGGCCGGTTGACGGGGTGCAGCTTTTTCGGCTTTCTCAGGTGATTTTTGCACAGAGCATCAAACATGTGTGGATCTTTGGGCTTGACGCAAGATGGTTAGAGGAAGGTATTTTGGGGGATGCATGGTTCTTGCCACATGAGCGTGATGTGCTGGAAGAATTTGGTGTACGAGGGCGTAGAGCGCTACGTGCGGAGCGGCATGCTGCAATTGATGCCTGGATGCATGCTGCACCTCAATGTACCTTTTTAGATGCGCACTATGCAGGGTGGATAGAAAAAGAACCTTTTTTCGATAAAAGTCAGGAGTGTGGCGCTTTTTATTATCCTGAAAAGTATGAGCCACAAGCAGGGTGTCTTCGTCTTGGACCCTTGCCAGATACACTCAGTGCGAGTTTTGTGGATCAGCTCAGTATATGTGCATTTCGCGGGATTGCGCGTGTTCTTTGGAAGTTGTCTCAGTACAGACCGTCTGGCCTTGACCTGTGGGCTGAGACACGAGGAATTTTTCTTCATGAGGCAGTCCGGAGACGCAATTTTGGGTTTATGCCAACCAAAGGATTGATTGCATCAACACGTTTAGCTGCGGTGCATAGGAAGAAATTGCGGCGTATTTACGATGCTTTTCTCCAGCAGGAAGAAGCATATCAAAAAAGATCACTCAGTACAGTACTTGAGACTGAAATGCAGGTTACCTATCTTGTGGCTGGGCACACAATCAGGGGCTCTGTTGACCGCGTTGACCAGCACCGTGATGGGCTTGTGATCTGGGATTATAAGACATCCTCTTCGCTGGCGACCGGTCGGGACATGCGTGCAGGTGTTTCGCTGCAGCTTGCATGCTATGCTTTAGCGCTGAGACATGTGCAGCCCATTGTCGCAATGGGGTTCATTCTTTTGCATACAAAAGGTGGCCGCAATACGGGTCTTTTTTTTAAAAAATGGAATGGTAAGGCGCCCTGCTGTATGAGTGACATGCGTTCAATGCGCAATCTCTTTGACATGGAGCCAGATGCTGTCTTGAGTGAGCTTCAGCAGCATGTCGAATCTCTTGTGCAACTTGAACAGTTTGAGGCAAAGCCGCGATTGCCAAGTCTTTGTTACAGATGTGAGATGGCGGATCTTTGCGGTGCAAGAAGAAGAGGATTTTTTGATGAAGCTCTCTGAGGAGCAAGAAGCTATTGTATGCTACCGAGGTTCGCTTGCCGTCATTGCAGGTGCTGGATGTGGTAAAACAACGACACTTGTGGCTAAGTGTCTTGCTTTTCTGGAGGAAAGGCCGAAGGCGCGTTGTGTAGCAATTTCTTTTACTGAGCGATCAGCACGCGATATTCGGCGAAAAACGCATCATGAGCAGATTGTTGTTGGTACTATTCATGGATTCTGTGCCTCCTTGCTTCGTGAAGCAGGCATAAGCCGCACCATTTTGGATCAGAGTGATAGATTTTGGCGTGAGTTGGCATATGACATTTTTACCACTTCGCATCCTATAGGCCGGACTGTGGATGAAATTTTAGAGCGTGAAACGCCTGACTCTTTACTTATTCTGCTTGCGCGATTGAGGGATCTAGATGGGCTTGGTGTTTTTGATGAGCCTGGTGAGCGTACGCCTTTTTTTGAAAAACTCTGGTCGGTCTATGCATGGCTTGATGCCCGTTGGGTGAAATGGAAAGAAAAAAGAAACAGCATGGATTTTCAAGATATTGAGTCCTTTTTGCTGATGATGTTGGAAGATGCTGTCTTTCGAAAACGCGTTCAGGAGCGTTTCGATCTTATCGTTGTTGATGAATTCCAGGATACTAATGCGAGGCAAGTGCGCATCATTGAACGCATTGTGCGTGATGAAAATCTTTGTATATGTGGCGATCCGAAGCAATCGATCTATCGTTTTCGTGATGCAGACTTGTCCCTCTACGATACAATGTGTGCACGCATGTCTGAGCGTCTTTTTCTGACACAAAACTACCGTAGTACACCATCGATTGTCCAATTTGTGAATTCCACCATTATGATGGAGGAGGCGCCAAAGCTTGCATCGATGTGTGTTGAGCGAGGCTCTGGGGTCTGTCTTTTTGATGGAGATCAGATTCAAAATGCACTGGTATCACATCCGTGGAAGCAATCGGTCATGTTGGTGCGGAAGATCCGTGGCATGTGGCCGTTTTTTAAAAAGCTTGAGAGAGATGGCGTCAGGCTTGCTATAGCGGGAGGGAATTTTTTCTGGAGTGAGCCTATGATCAGGGAGGGTGTGGCATTTCTCGTTGCTATGTATTTCCCTTCAGAGCGGCTTGAGGCAGCTATATTTCTGCGCGCGCCTTGGATGAGTATTCCGGATGACATGATCCATGCATGGGCTTTATCTGAAAAGTCGATTCGTGAGTATTTTCCTCTGCCATCTCCATCATTGCGGCCAGGTGATGCACTTGCTTGGCTCCTTGATGAGCAAGGTATTGCGCCTTTTTATCTCCTTCAGCTCTGGCACCGTGTTGAGGCGCTTTCAGCTGATGGGCTTGATGCGTACGCTGTTACGCGTCTTCTGCAAGAATATTGCCGTACTGATGAACGAGCTCCGAGCGTTCCAGCGCCTGCTGAAGATGGTGTTCTTCAGATTATGACGATTCATGCTGCTAAAGGGCTCGAATTTGATCGTGTGCTCATTATTGACACCTTGCATACGTCGAGGACACCTCCTGCGCCACCTCTTTTTTGGGATCGCTCTTACGGCTGGGCTGTTTTTGAGCGAGATGACGATTCGACTCGTCGAGTTGATTTAGAGGAAAGCTGGCGTGAGTATGAAAAAGCAGCGCTTCTTGCTGAGTCAAAGCGCCTTTTCTATGTTGCGCTTACGCGTGCGAGGGAAGATCTCTGGATTTTTACGGAAGGAGAGAATGATTGGAGTCGCTGGGTGGCGCATGCTCCTCGGGCTGAATGCCATGCGCCTTTGTCTATGCCAGAGCCACATCGCTCCATACATGCGCCCATTGTGAAACCATCGTATGTCACTATGCAGCGTTCTCGGCACAGTGTGACGGAGTGGGTTTTGTTGCAGCAGTGTCCTCGGGCCTATGAATGGACTTTTATTCATAAACGTCAGAAGCAGGTTCAAGATGAGCAATTGCGTCTACGGGGGATTGCTATCCATCAGGCTTTAGCGCAAAAAAATTGGGATCTTTTACCCGACATGTCTGAAGCAGCGCGCCATAATTTGATAGTGTATGGAGAGCGAAAGTTAGAGGGAGATATTGAGTACGAGTGTGCTTTTGAAGTCCCTCTTGCGTCGGGTTCAGCTCTTGTCGGTTCTATTGATATGATTCAAGTGGCGTCCAAGATACGGGTCTATGATTTTAAATCGGCACGTCATTTGGATGCGTCGCGCTATTCTCTTCAGATGGATCTTTATCGTTATGGAGCGCAAGCGGTCCTGAAATGTGATCAGGTTGAAGCGACAGTTGTTTTTATCGGGGAGACGGTTGTCGAAGTACCGCTTCCGCCATTACGGACTGATCTTGAAGGTCTTGTCAGAGATTTAGATATGCAGAGCTGCGCTATTGCATCAAGTGCTGGACCTATGAGGCCGTCGAAGGCGTGTCGCATATGTCCTTTTCATGAATGTGAGTCTTATGCTAAAGAGAATGTATGATCTTCTTATTTTGTCTGCTTGCTCTTGCCTCTGCTGAAGAAGAATATCTTGCTGATATGCGTCTTGAAGACCTTATGGATATGAAGGTCAGTGTTGCCTCGCAGCAATCAGAGAAAACGCTTGATGCCCCAAGTGTCGTGACGCTTATGACAAGCGTGGATATTCAGCAGCTTGGTGCACGGGACCTGTTGGAGGTGCTCCAGTTTGTGCCGGGATTTGCTTTTGGGCAAGATACACAAGGAGCGGTGGGTCTTGGGTTTCGGGGTATTTGGGGGCAGGAAGGCAAGATTCTACTTCTTATTGATGGTATACCTGCTAACGAGAATTTATATAGTAGTAGTCAGTTGGGAAATCATTATCCGGCTTCCTTGATTGATCGTATTGAAATTATTCGAGGTCCCGGCTCTGCTCGTTATGGCGGGAATGCTGAGCTTGCTGTTATTCTGGTGATTACACGAGGCGCTCAAACTGGGGAGGGTTTTTGGTCTTCTATGCAGGCAAGTGCGATGCCATCGTCGCCATCAAGGCAGGATATGAGTCTTGGAGGAGCGAAACTTTTTGGTCGCACCCGAGTAGCAAGTAATTTTTTTATGGGCAAAGGGCAAAGAACTGATAGATCCTATGTCGATAATCGTGGGGTCGCAGGCTCTTTACGGAATGTTTCGAATCTTGATCCTCTCTTTTTTACCTTGAGCGCAGCAAAACCTGATGCTTGGGACATGCGTATTCAGGTTAACAATTATCGCATGAAGGATCAGACAGGGTATGGTGCATTGCTTGTGCAGCCGATGGATGTTGATTTCTTATCGTCTGCCTGGTTTGGGCGTGGTTTTGTCTCAATGAGTTCTCGTTGGAAATTAGAAACAAGACTGCTTATAAAAATTGACACACCTTGGCGGATGACTAATCCACTTTCCTATCAGACTCCTGGTCTATACTATGATCGGACTAATACGCGTTACCAAGCAGGTATGCGCAGCTTCTATGATATAAGTGATGATTCTCATGTGATGCTTGGTGTTGAGGGTTTTCAGGACGATGCAGTTGTGAACTCGGGTCCTCTTTTTAATAATAATTCAAATCGTATGCAGCTGACTGACGTTGCTCTTTTTGGAGAATATGATACACGGTTTTCTTTTGGTGCCTTGACTGCTGGAGTGCGTTTCGAAAGACAAACGGCATCAGGATCGGCGCTTGTGCCTCGATTTGCCTACACGAAAGATTTTGATCCTGTGTATCTCAAATTGCTTTATAGTCGTGCTTTCCGTGTGCCTGGGATAGAGAATATTAATGCTGCTTCAGATGGCATAAAGCCCGAGATGACGTCCTCTGGAGAAGTGGAGGTTGGACACCGGATCAATACATCTTTTGGGGCACTCTATAGTGCTGTTAATATCTTTAGTCGCTATTTTTGATCCGATTGTATACGACTATAATGGTCAAGACGAGTATTTGAATCAACGATTGACAGGTTCTAAAGGCATTGAGGCATCTTTTAGATGGCGTCACCGTATCATTAAATTCAATAGTTCATATTCATTCTATGTGCGTGATCCAGTGACTGTGCCTGAGTACGCTGTACCTCAGGATGCATCAGTCCACTTAGGGCTGCCGGCGCATAAGATTGCCGTTGATGCTGCTATTAGTCTTGGGTCTGATATGCATCTTTTGTCATCATGCGCATATTTTAGTCGAAGATATGGGTATGTCTTTCAATCGGGGGAGATGGCTGTCTCGCCATTGCCATCTGTTGTGCTGCTGAATATTTTGCTTGAAAGAAAAAACATTTTCACTGCACATCTGGATGCTCAGGTAGGTGTTATGAATATTTTGAATGATAATTACTTATTTGTTCAGCCATACAATGGCGGTCACACGCCTTTGCCTGGTGCGTCCCGCGAGCTTGTGGCGAGACTATCTTACAGTATGAGTCTTTAATGTATATCTTTATGATTCTTTTTCCGTTTTTTGTTCAGGCGTCAGTTGACACAGGAGTTATGCGCGCTGCATTTCTCTATCAATTTACAAAATTTATCACATGGCCAGAAGTATACAAAAAAAGAGAATCTTTTGTTATCTGCTGTGTTGATGATAAAAAAATGGAGCAAGAATTACAGTCGATTATAGAAAAGCCCAATCACGATCTTTTTCATGAGAAGTCTATTCGTGTAACAGGTACAAGTTTTGCCGATCTTCCGGAGACTCTGGCAACATACCCTGCAGTTATTGTCTTTCCTGAGAACGAAGTTCAGAAAACAGAAAGTGCTATTGCTCGCATCAAGGAGTCAGGCGCTTTGTTGGTTACCTATGGAAAGGGGCTTTGTACTGCAGGTGCAATGGTGAATTTTTTTATTGATGATGGACGGCTCAGGTTTGAAATGCATCGCGCGAATCTTGAGGCTGCACATTTCGAGGTAAGTGCTCAACTTTTACGATTAGCGCTGATCGTCAAGGATTAGTGGTCGATGAGCACGCATTGAATGAGAAGTTTCGTGCTTTCGAGCGGTTTTTAAGGATCGTGGTGGAGCTTCTTCTCTTCTGCCTCTATATATTTGGTTTACTGTGGCGATGGTGACACGCCCCCTGAGATTCTGTGCTCTTTGTGCCGATAAGCTGAGGTATGGCGCCACAAAGGACTATTGGTTACTATTTATTGCGCACCAATATGATGACGGTTTTTGGGGTTTTGGTATCGTGTGGGGTCGCATTTCTTATTGGTGACATTTTGCTCATAACGCGTAGCATGAAAGATAGAGCACATGCTGAGGCGCGGATTGTGGCTGCAAATTTAGTCTCGAGCATTGTCTTTCGTGATGCAAAAGACGCAGAACGACTTTTGTTGAGTATTTCTTCTGACCCAGTAGTCAAGCATGCTTTTGTTTTTGTGGGTGGCAATCTTTTTGCCCAGTTTGCAACGAAAGAAACCGAATTTCAAGATATTAGGTCGCAAGATGACCTATGTCGGCGCTTGGGGCTTGAGTGTTCATTTTCTGAAGATCGGGGTATTTTGTTCCAGCCTTTGAGCTTGAAGTTGAGGCAGGGGCGGTATGTCTATTTTAAGCCCATTGCAGATACATCAGGCGTCCTTGTGGTCGAATTTGGTATTGAGGATATTAAACAACAAGGCTGGATTCATCTGTTTATTCTTCTTCTTGTCTGGTTAGTGTCAGTTGCCTTTGCGGGCTGGATGACTGTGCTTGTGAGACGGCAGCTCAGTCGGCCATTTGAGTCTTTTGTAAGTGCCATTCGCAGCACTGGGTCGCAGCAGGATGGAGTCTTTGACGCATCGCAGTTTGTTGGCAAAACCGGTGTTCTTGAGCTTGAGCGTTTGGTGCAGGTTTTTGATGACATGCTTTTGCAGTTGCGTCAAAAAAGCGCCATTATTCAAGATCATGCCAAAGGCCTTGAGGAAAAAGTTGCTGAGAGGACCTCTGAGATTATGCGTATGCAGAAGGAGCTTCTTTCAGCTGCGAGACTCTCAACGCTCGGTGAGGCTGCGGGCAGTATTGCGCATGAAATTAATAATCCGCTTGCGATTATTTCAGGGAAAGTTAGGATTCTTTTGCGGCGGACTGAAAAAATTGATGAAAACAAGTCTCTTATTGATGATCTAGAAAAAGTAGAAAAAATGACACAATTGATCACAAAAATTATCAAAAGTCTCAAGGGTTTAAGTCGGGACGGCTCGCAGGATCCTTTTGAGAAAACTAAAGTCTCAGTGGTTCTTGATGAAGTGATGGAGCTGACGGCTCATCGCATGAAAGAACGTAATATTGCATGCACAGTTTGTACTGAGTATGACGGTGAATTTCTTTGTCGAAGTACGCAGATAGGGCAGGTTATTTTAAATTTATTGAATAATTCACTAGATGCTATTGATCGTCTTGATGAAAAGTGGATTCGCATCGAGTCTTCATTAGTGAAAGGAAGAGTGAGTATACGTATCATTGATAGTGGGACTGGTATTCCTCAAGACATCCGTAAAAAAATTATGGAGCCTTTTTTTACGACAAAAGGTGTAGGTAAAGGTACAGGTCTTGGTTTGAGTATCTCTCAAAAAATCATTGCATCGCATCATGGTATTTTGGAAATTGACGCGGCTCATACGCACACGTGTTTTTATATTGAACTACCTCTTGATCCTTCTTCTTAAGAACGTATAGTAAAAGGAAGCTATGAAAGTATGTATCGATCTTCGTGATCAAAAACAAGCTGAGGTACTCGCAGTTTTTGTGTCTGGCAGATTTCGTTTCGATTGTGAGATTCAATCGTGGAAGAATTGTCAAATGAAAAACGATATGTTTTTTATTATGGATCACGGAGCTGAAAAAGAAGCAGTAGATGCTTGTCAAAAATCTGGCGCAGTAATAAATTTTTTTTGTTTGACTGACGGCATTAGTGACGACGAGGAGCTGAGTAATTATTACAGTACATCAGTTTTTTTTATTCCTAGAGTTGATGCTGTTTTAGCTCTTGAACTTGTTTTGGAAGAGCGATTTGGTAAGGACATGTCGCTTGTAGAATCTGTTGATTTTTTTCCTATTAGCCCATCTATGTGCATGGGCCTGTCTCATCTTTCAGTGAAGGTCTATATGCAGATCGATGATCGAAAGTATATGCGCGTTCTTAAAGAAGGAGATTTGTTTTCTGAATATGACTTTCAGTTTTTTACTGAATACAAGAATCAACAAAATCTTTACATTAAGAGATCGGATGTTACTGATTTTGCAAAAAATGCGTGGATCGATAAAGGAAAGAAGAGTGCATTGAAGTCTTTTGATAGCGATTCTTTTCGTGATCGTAAGCAAAAAGCTGCTCTTTTGCATGAAAGATTTTCGAAGATCAATGTGCTGCCAAAGTTCTCTCTTATGGGTGATGAAGAGGGGAAAGAGCTTTTTGGTTTACTGCCACATCATGATAGTAGTTGGGCAATAGAAAAGCCTCGTGTTCAGTTAGTACAGATACCAAAAGTTGCGGACATTGTGTCATCTGTGTTGCATAATGAAGTGCCTGAAAGTATTCCAGTTCAAGAAAGTGTAGCAATTAAAAGAGAAGATGCTAGCGTGTTGCGCCAAAAGGCACAGGATATCATTCGGCAAACAGTCGATATACCGAAAGTCGTGATGCCTCCAGAAGTAAAAAAACATGAACCACACGTTCCTGAAGTTCTCTTGAAGCAAGAAATCGCAGTGCAGGAAAGTATTGGATTAGATCAAGAGATAGTACTTCTTCAAAAGACAATACGTACCAGAGGTGTGACATATGATGTTGAGAAAAAGATTCAAGAGATAGAAAAGACGCTTCTTGATGCAGTCAAGAGGGGTGGTAGTGTTACTGATTTTCTGACCCCTCTTTCCAGGCAGAGGTCGTTATATGTAGCAACACATGTTATTTTACTTGCCTATGTAAGTTGCGCGTTGGCAACATTGATGGACTGGAAGTCAGATACGACATATATTAAGCTTATTTTGGCATCTTTGATGCATGATATTACACTCGAAAATCCCGAACTTGCATCTATTCAGACGCTTAATGAGCTTTCGCGCAAGAAGAACTTCTTAGTGGCAAAAGATATAGCTGCATTTCATGAGCATATGGATGCGGCAGCACTGATAGTACAAAAGATAAGTGATGTACCTGCGGATGTTGATTCTATTATTTCGCAGCATCATGAAAGACCTAATGGCGATGGGTTCCCTAAAAAAATCAATCATTCAAAAATTATACCACTAGCGTGTGTCTTTATTGTGGCTCACGATTTGGTGAACTTTCTTCTGAAGTCGGTGCCTGCAAACACAGAAGTCCACGCCCTTGTATTGGAGCGGTTTGTGAAGCAGTACCCAAAAGCGTACCAGGTAGGGAACTTTAGAAAGGTCCTTGCTGTTGTTCAAAGATTGAAAGTGTGACGCATGAATTTCCTTGAAGAGGATTTTCAATTCGCTGAACATACGCTCATTGTGAGCGATATTCATCTTGCTGACGCAGAAAAGAATAGCACAAATGATGCGCTTTGGAAGCGATTTAAAAAAAAGAAACATTTTATTGATAGAGATTTTTCTCGATTTCTTGAAATGCTCGATACAGAAATAACAGAAGTAAAAAAATCAAAAAAACCTATCGAGCTTGTTTTAAACGGAGACATTTTTGACTTCGATTCTGTTATGACCTTGCCATCAGATAAGGTAGAAAATAGAAAATTTGACGAATTTCAGGACATGGAATTAAGTTGGCTCGAAAAAATGCGAGGTCTTCTTCCAGAAGAAGAAAAATCTCTTTTTAAGATGCGCGTTATGCTTGAGGATCATCCTGACTTTGTTCAAGCGCTCAAGCGTTGGATACAGAAAGGCAATCGTATTCTTTTTGTTATTGGTAATCATGATCTTGAGCTGCAATGGCCGATGGTGCAAGAAGAAATTTTACAGACACTTGTTGGTAGTTCGACGAAAGAAGAGTGCATTCGGTTTTGCGAATGGTTCTATGTAAGTAATAAAGATACTTTGATTGAGCATGGAAATCAGTACGATGCCTACTGTCTTTCTTCAAACCCTGTGAATCCTCTTGTGAGAAGCGGATCGCGTGTTTTTATGAGAATTTCTTTTGGAAATCTTGCGTCTCGATTTATGATTAATGGGATGGGTTTCATGAACCCGCATAGTGGCACATTTCTCAAAGAGTCTCTATGGGAGTATGTTCGTTTTTATTATACGCACATCATTCGTGTTCAGCCTTTTATTTTGTGGGATTGGCTTTGGGGGGCGTGTGTCACCTTGGCATGGTCGGTTCTTTTTGGTTTTTTGCCTGCATTATCTGACCCCTTGACTATTGATGTCAGATTGCGTGACATAGCGAGAAAAGCAAATAGTGATTTTTTTATGGTTCTAAGGATGAAAGAAATACAGGTACATCCTGCAATTTTTAGTCCACTTAAGATATTAAGGGAGCTTTGGCTGGATCGTTTTTTGCTTCTTTTCTTTCTTTTTTATATCAGTATCGATTTTGCAACGATAATTGCGATTTGGTTGAATATCTCTTTTTGGTGGTTTGTGGTTTTCTTTCTTATGTTCTTGCCTCTTTTTGTCTTCTATGCGCGATCAGTCGACTCTGAGGTCATGGAGACGCAAGAAGCGGCCTTCCGTATGGCACCTCTTGCGTCTCGTCTTGTGTCTGTTTCGCGCCTTGTGCATGGCCATACACATATTGCTATGTCAACCATGCAAGATGGCATCCAGGTGATTAATACTGGTACTTGGTCGCCTGCATTTCACGATGTTGAATGCACGCAGCCATTTGGTAAAAAGTATTTTGCATGGATTCAACCAGGTGTCAATGGGGAGCGTGGGGCCGAGCTTTATGAGTGGCATCCGGAAGGGTTTGAAGTTGTTGTTCGTGACAAAATATGAGTATGATGGAAGAGGAGGTTTTCTATGAAAAAAAATATACATCCTATGGAGCGCGGAGCGCGGATGGCTGTGGGTCTGGGGCTCATGAGTCTGGCTTTCTGGGGTCCGTCTAATTATTGGTTTCTGCTTGGTGTCGTGCCATTGCTATCGGGTCTGATTGGTTGGTGCCCTCCTTATGCGTTGCTAGGAATAAGTACTTGCTGTAAGAAATGTGATTGCAAAAAATCGTCCGGTTGTTCTTGTGGTTGTTAGTCAGGAAATGTATGTGATACTGGGGGCCATCCTGCTTTTTGCGGGGTGGCGTTTCTGGAGATCTTACGTAGTGCGACAGAAAGTCTTACATTTAGCGGGGCAGGATGTGCTGTTTGTTGATGTTCGGTCACCAAGCGAGTACAAGGCGGCTTCAAATCCGAAAAGTATAAATATCCCTCTTGATATTTTTTCAACGAAGATTGCAACTTTGAATCCTGAAAAAACAATTGTTCTATGTTGCGCATCGGGAGTGCGAAGCGGAGCAGCGGTATTGATGCTTAAAAAGGCTGGATTTAAAAATATGCTGAATGCTGGTGCATGGCAAAATACACTTGTTATTTGACGTGACTGAGCGCTTCAATCTCAAATGTACGCAATTCTGATGTTTCTGATCCTTGCTTGATGCGCCATGTGTAGGTGCCTGCAGGCAGGAGAATGTTTCCTCCACGTGCATCAATAGTGGGATGGTGGGAGATGTGTGCCTCGTCTGTACGTTTGATCTCAATTTTTGGTGTTTCTTGGGATCGCCAGTAGAGCATAATGTTTATTTCTTCACCGCGATGAGTTAAGAAGTGTGCATGATTTGATGGAGCTAGCAGCTCAAGCTGTTTATAGAGAGATTTTTCTTCTGGCAGAACATGTTCATTGCCGTCGGCGTCAAGAGCTATGCCGCTATGTGTTATTCTATCGTCAACCTCAATGATGATGGGAGCCTTATCAATGATGAGAAGATCGTTATTGTGACGCATTGTTGCATCTCCTTGTTTTACAAGGGTTATGTGCGCTTTGTGAGGGGGGAGTTCGCCGATAAGGACATCAAGTGTGCAGGGCGGTACAGAACAATGGAATGTGCATGATCCGCGGTAAATTTTCAGGCAGAGAGGGCTTTCGTACTGAGTTTGGTAAGTATCCTGCTCAAAAAGGCTTACTTCGGTAGCAGGTTTGAGGACGATCTTGCCTTGTGGAAGTGTGATTTCAGCTGCTGTATTCATGGATCTTACCGCGTCACCGGGCTTGATGTGACCGGTTTTCAGGGGGCGCCAAGCAGTATGCCCTGCGAGAGAATACTGCGTATGCGACGACACTGGAAGCGAGCGCGGCACTGAGGGTGGGTTCATGCAGAGCGCAATTCCTATAAGGGCCAGTAGGCAAAGTCCCTCCATGGAGTCTTATCGGTTAAGGGTAGGAAACCGATAGATTACTGATGCGTATCAAAAGTGTCCCAGGAGCAATAGGTATCATTGTGTGCGGTTCTGTACTTGGGACATCGGCGATCCTGTTGGGTTTTTTGCTCCCAGCGTACAATAGGGATCGGGATGCAGCTATTTCTGACCATCTTGCAGGTGAAATAGATAGAGCTTCAAGTGCGCTGGATCACCAGATCCAAAGGGCACTGTTGCTGACGCGTGTTATGGAGTTTCGACTCCAGGCGACTCATAAAACGTATCATGAAGTATGTGATGAGGAGCTTGCACGTGCTCGATTGGAGGCGAGGCCAGATCTTACTTCAGGAGTTACTGCTAGCATTCCTGATGTGAGTGAGCTGAGTATCTATGAAATGCCGGATCTGACAGAAGAAGCGTACCGTCACATGCATAGTGTCTACCAGTATGGACCCATGCAGGAGGATCTTTTGACTGATCTTGATACCTTAGGGTGGGATATTCACCGATTTGTCAATGAGTCAGCATTGGTAGGGAGGCGAAGTGCAGATGGTGCGCTTTTACTGGGTGTGCTGATGCATTTTCAGGCAGGGGCTCGGCTTTATCTCTATGCGATGCGCGTTGATATAGGAAAGCTGCAGCGAGATGAAGTGCATTCACTTATGCATATCTATCTGACTGATATGCGAGGTAATGTGTTTATGTCTCGGATTGATAAGGATATAACAAAAGCTGGATTTTCTTTTGGTGTGGTGGCGTCGCGTATCTTTGATGAGCATCTCGTGTCCGGTATTTTTGATGATATCGTTTATTCTAAAATTCATCCAGAAGCAGGTCTTCATGCACTTCTTGCATTTCGAAAATTGCCCTTTGGTGACATGTTGGTCATCGGTGTGACTCCTTACAGTATCCTTTTTCATGAATTTTTGATGACTATGAGTCGCGCTTTGTTGCTTGTTGTGTGTCTTCTGCTGGGTGCTTTTGGGGCGGCATATATTGTGGGTCGGTATTTAATGAAAAATATACGAAGCATTGCGTATGCTCTTGAAAAGATGGCGCATGGATCATTTTCAATGCGTATTGCAGCGCCCCAAAACATATCGTCTGAAGATATGCAATCTGATGAGATTGCCCTTTTAGGTTCGGCTTTCAATTCATTTGCAGATAAAATGAGTGAATTGATGAGTGATGCACTGGATAGGCGGGATGCGCAACGAAAGTCCTCTTGGGAGGATATCACGCAGGAGGCTCTTCTGGGGTCTCAAGAGGCGGATACATCGAATGCTGTTTTTTCGGCAAGACGTGTTCTATGTGGAGACTATTCTGGAGATTTTTGGTATCTGCGTCAAACGCATGGGGGTGTTGTGTTTGTGTTTGGTGCGCCAGCATCACGAGACATTCATGCCATTATTGACGTGACGACCGTCAAGATTGCACTCGATCGTCTGATGCTCGAAACAAAGGATGAGCTTCCGTCGCCGAGCCTTATCATGAAGACAATCCATGAGGTAATTGTAGGGCGTGAGGGTTTTCGGTGTCTTGTGATCCATTTCATGCATGGACGTATTCGTCTCGCAAATGCTGGTTACACGCCGCCGATTCTTTATAGTCAGAAAAAGGTTCATGCAGCGGTGGTTCCTCATCCATTTGAATCGCTTGAGATACGTGATCAGGGGAGTATTCCTTTGGGGCTTGAAATGCAAGATGTGCCGCTTCTTGAGCAAGAGACAGGGCCTGGAGACATCCTCTTTGTCTGTGGACCGGGCATGTTTGATCTGAGGGATGCGCAGGGTGAGTCACATGCACCAAAGATTGTTGCTGATAGTCTTCAAGAAATAGTTGCAGGTACTGTGCAGACAGCATTAGCTGACGATTGTGAGAAGCGTGTTCGAGAGCTGCTGAAGCAGGAAAAAAATTCCTCGTCTTCATCGCGGGACATTTTCTTTTGTTTTCTTAAAACAAAATGATAGAATTTTACCAAGGTCATTTTTCTTGAAAACACTACTTGCTATTCTCTGTTTCTCATTGACGCTCCATGCAAAAGACTTTATGCTCGATGATTTTTTGGCGCATAATGAGCTGTATGGTTTTGAGTTTGATCAAAAAAATGAAAAAGAAAAAGCGGAGAAAGAGGTTGATCTTTTTTTAAAAAGCTTTCCGCCTCGCCATGCATTCATTCGAATTAAAAAAGCCTATGAAGAAAAATGCAAAAAAAGTGATGAACCAATTTGTCGTTGGCTGATTTCAACAAATGTTAAGAAAAAGTCATGTCCTGTTACTAGGCAGCAAAAAAAAATTCGCCTTGAAAGTCTTCAGCAAGCAATCAAAAATTATGATTTTGATACCATGATGAATGCAGATGAGTCTGATCTTGTGCGTATTTTTAGAGATATGCATCGTCACCAAAATGACGAATTTTTGGCAAAGATAACAGATATTTTCTTGCAGAAGATCGTTTCTTGGTATGCGCAAGATGTCTGTCATATTGCAGGTCTTGGATTCGCTCTGGGTATGCATACAGAGGAGCTTTTCCCTGACAGTAAGGCGCGTGTTCTGGCGCAAAATCTCTATGAGTCAATCGTCGGGTGTCGTACTAAAGAAAGTGCCTATTCAGCGCGCTATAGGCTTGGGCTTTTGCGTATTTGGGATAAAAAGTGGCAAGGAGCACTCGATGTGCTGAAGGAAATGAGCGAGAGCACTATGCATAGTGACAAGGATCCGGTCGTGCTTCGTGCTGAGTACTGGCGTTATGTGGCAGCTATTCAGTTGGCAAACAAACCGCTTGAAAATGCCTTGCGAGACAAATTACAAAAAGATTTCCCCCTGAGTTTGCACTCGCTTATTGTGACTCATGGGACGTATCAATCGCTTCCTGAAACAAAGTCTCTACAGGTGCGATCACTGAATGCGGGCTTGAACGCGGCACTTCGTGTTATTGAGATCCTTCTTAGCCGTCAAGAAAAGTACTATGCCAAGCGACTGCTTGCTTTTTATGGACCGAAATTGAAAGAAGATCCTGTTGCGCTCTACAGTGCTGTTTTGATGCAGAGAGCAGGTGGGGTGCTCGAGAGTTTTAGTTTCTTATCCGGTGCATTTCGCCGTGAGCCAGGTGCCATTACGAAAAAATCTCTTCAGATGATGTACCCGAAGCTTTTTGTTCATGAGGGTGGATTTGATCAAGCTTTGACGCTTTCTATTATTCGTCAAGAAAGTGCTTTTAATCCAGCAGCACATAGTCCAGCAGGAGCGTTGGGGCTCATGCAGGTGCAGTACGCAACTGCTAGAACACTCATGCGGCTTGTAAAAAACGGCTCTTTGATCCTGAATTCAATATCCATCTTGGGGAGCGATATTTTCAGAAGCTGATGAAGCAGTACCCTGATAGCAGTTATGCACTTGCTGCGTACAATGCGGGGCCGAGGCGTTTGGACGAATGGGTAAGGCGGTACCCTGTTGACAATAAGCTCTTGTTTTTTGACCTCATCCCTATACGTGAAACCAGGGAATATGTCGCATCGATCCTCAGAAATTATTTTTGGTACAAAACGCTCTATGCTGACACGCAGCCATCGCTCCATATCTGGAATGATGGCTTTTACTCTTGGTCGAAACAAAGTAATCCTTGAACTCGAGCTCAGGTGCCCGTATCATCCTCTCATGGAATTACTTGAAGGTTGTGTTGATGTTGTGCCTTATGAAGATTTGCGGCAAAAACTTGCTCGATCGAAGGAAACAGGCGTACCGCTCCGTGTTAAATTTGGCGCTGATCCATCTCGTCCTGATATGCATCTTGGGCATACCGTCGTACTTGAAAAATTACGTCAGTTTCAGGATGCTGGGCATCGTGTTCAATTTCTGATTGGCAATTTTACAGCTCAGATTGGAGATCCAACAGGCCGGAGCAAAGCGCGTGTCCAGATTGACGCAGGTGTCGTTGAGCAAAATTCACGTACCTATGAGGCGCAGGTATTTAAGATTCTTGATCGAACTAAAACTGATATTTTTCGTAACAGTGATTGGCTGTCTTCCTTACAGCTCAAGGATTTTTTGGGAATACTGCAGCATGTGACTGCAGGGCAGGTTATGTCGCGCGAAGATTTTTCGGTGCGTATGAAGGCGCAGCAGCCTATCTATATGCATGAGTTTCTCTACCCTATCCTCCAGGGCTATGATTCTGTTGTGCTCAAATCAGACATTGAGCTAGGCGGTACTGATCAGACCTTTAATCTTTTGATGGGCAGGACGCTGCAAAAGGCTTTTGGACAAGAGCCTCAGGTGGTGATGACTATGCCTTTGCTGGAAGGTACGGATGGTATCCAGAAAATGTCGAAAAGTGCAGACAACATCATAGCGCTCGATGAGGATCCGCGATCGATGTTCGGTAAACTGATGGCGATTTCTGATTCTTTGATGTGGCGCTACTATGCACTTCTGAGTCGAGCAACTGATATACAGAAATTCCATCCGATGGAGGCGAAAAAACGCTTAGCAACTGAGATTGTGGATCGTTTTTCTGGGCAAGGCGCCAAGGAACGAGAGTACTTCGAGAGTGTTTTTTCCAAGAAAAACACCGTAGATGCAGCTAAGGACATGGTAGTTGTACCGGATGCAGAGGGCTGTATTGATATTTCGTCACTGCTCGTGGCAGAAAAGCTGATAACGTCAAAATCCGGGGTTAGGCGACTTTTGCAGCAAAAGGCTATCCGTGCAGATGGCGTTGTGCTGGAGCAAGCCCGTCTTCCTCTAGGCGATGCAAGCGTACTTCTGAAGGTGGGGAAGCTGATTGTTTTACGGTTGATAAAAAAATAGGCGTCCTTTCGCGTATTGTAATGCATTCTGAGTGGTACAGAACGTGCATGAAGGTGTGTGGGTGGTTAACTCATGTTGTGTATTATAGCGGTATGTTGGCATCTAGCGTTTGCAGCGGGAGAGGGTGATGTTGCATCTGCATTAGCAGGTCTTCGTATTGCAGGTGAGGTCCCTGCTCCAGCTGTGCCTGAGTTGCCTTCTGCGATATTGTCTAATATTCTCAAGCTTCTGTCTCAACAAGATAGGCTAACGGCTGCGCCTACATGTCGAGAGGCTCATGCCGTAGTGCAAAGTCTTGCGCTCACTGACCCTGTTTCGTTTGGTCTTGAAGACCCTGATGAAATGGTAGCAATGCATGTGAGTGCCGCAATTTGTCAAGATGCGGCCGCATTGACCCGTCTCATGCAGAGTATATCGAAGAATTCGACGAATCAAAGCGTCTTGGTGTTTCCGCCTGTTGCCTGTGCGCCCATTGTGATCCCTGGTAACATTCGAGCTTTGAAGCTTATTGGAACTGAGAGAGAGGGTGTGCGTACATCGTTTCCATCTATAGATGTTCAAAATCCCGATGCGAGCGTTCATGCGGTGCCTTCTAGTCGCTATAGGGTTTCTTTGGATGGTGTGACCATTTTTGAAAAGTTTTATGTTGATGGAGGGTCGGTCCTTGTGAAGAATTGTGTGATAGCTGATGGTTCGCCACCAGTGCAGCATGTGGAAAAGGGGCTTCGTTTAGTGTATGGAGTAGATATTGATAATGCACGGGTTTGGTTCCAGGATTCGAGTATCAGACATCTTGTTGGTGTGCACGGTGAATTGAAAGATATTGCACTGCGGAATACTCGTGTACAGGGAGAAGGTATGTTTGGTTTGGATGTAAAAAAGGGTTCGCCATATGAGAGGGGATTCTATTCTGGTCGTTCCCAAGGAGGCGACATGGATAACTTTTATCGTGTATATGGCCGCGATGCGCTTTTGATAGCGCTCTTTAAGGGTGCTAGGGCGGATATATTTTCTGGACAGACTGAGGGGCTTCCGCGATTTGTGGGTATGCGCCATGAGGATGTGTCCCCTGGGGGGCCGCGGCCTTCACTTAGGGTATTTTTTCTGCCTGATTCTTATCCGATGTTGCGAAGTGTGCGTGACTGGTGATAGCGATAGAGAGTTTCCTTGCCTATTTTTGGGAAAATCCATGTCGAAGGGTAATTTTTTTGGTGAAAAATTGTGATGCCCGGGTATGTCGCTACCAGTGATGCATTGAGTAGTTATTGTGTAAATGAGTACGTGTTGGAGTGCAAGTTGTGGGCGTCTGCAGGGCTGGCAGTCGTCATGGGCGTACTGACTTGTGGGCGACTGAAAGTGAATGAGGCGCCTACTTTACTGTTTGGCAAAAGCAGACATTGATATATGTCGCTGGATGATCTGCGTACTTCTGCTCAGCATAGTGGGCTAAAATTTTTAGGCATCAAGCACAAAAATTATTACACTCTTCGCTTACTGATCGTATCGTCAAAAAAATATACCAATGATTGAATCGATCATTGTATCCGGTTATAGTCCATTTTTTCCATCAACGAGTCGACCTGTTTTTTTAGGCTCTTCAGACTATGTTGTGCGTAGCCTAAAATGATGCATCGAGTCTTTTCTCTTTTTTGTTAGATTTGGTCAGGAAGAAGTGATTATAATGCAGCATGCTAAAGCACACTGATAAGTTTTTAGAATGGGTTCTTTCG
>CAIUGE010000094.1 GCA_903898645.1 Oligoflexia bacterium
AAATTTTTACTTGCTTTTTTCCGTCTAACCGTGTCTTCTCTCATCTTGTAGCTCCTTTTTTTGATTTACTATCAAACCTGGAATACTCCAGGGGGAGCTACTTTTCAAACTTTAGCTTCAACTAGATTTGGGACATCCTCGCCAGCTGAAGCATTAGTAGTTATCAAATACACCGCAAAGTTTCCGCCCAGATTTCCATTTAACACTAACATCCCAGTTTGCATGTCTGCTAATGCACAAATGTTTTGATAGACGCCCGTCAAAGTAATGCTGCCACTGCATGAATTTAATGTTGTAGCCGAAACTGCCCCATTCACTGCCAAACTACCGCTGACGCTCACACTCCCATTCACATCCAACGCACGTGCAGGCGCAGAACTCCCAATCCCAACTGCTCCAGCATTATAATAAACATTCGAAGAACTCAGCACCCAAGGACTACTGACAGTGCTTGAAATGGCGCTTGTGATCGTCGCAAAGTTACCCATCATCTGGCTCGCCGATATCGGACTGCCCGCTACAAAGCTGTAGGGCAAGGTGATTGAGGTCGCATGCGCAGAGAAAACAAAGCAAAAACACGCTAGTATACTACGAGCCAGCGTGCATGCTAATTTATTTATAATATTCATTATTTCCCGCCCCTGCTGGATACAGACCCGAAAAGCATCAAGACTTTCTAGGTCCGACCAATTGTCGCAAATTACACACTTCCCATAAACATCCAGCTCACACTTGCGCCGGAAGTAGTTGTTACAACAATATTAGAATAAGACACTATTGATACCGAAAACGTTGACAACCCCCCGCCATTCATAGTCGTTCCAATTTGCACTCCAGCCAGCCCCCAACTATTACTTTGGTTGATTGCAAACTGGATAACACCACCCCCACCAGATGTTTGAGGAATTTTTGCATAAATAAAAAGCATTCCGGAATAGTTGCCCGAAACACCAACGGCACTTACAATAGCGCTTGTGATGTCGTGTGTCGTTCCCGCTGCGTCCCACGCCCCATACGCAATAAATGGACCACCAGTAAGACTCGTGATCGAAGGCGTGCCCCCAAAATGTATCTGGGATGTACCACTCACATTAATTGACCCATTCACCGCCACGCTTCCACTCACATCTAGCGCACGTGCAGGAACAGAACTTCCAATCCCAACTGCCCCAGTAGTAAAATAAATATTAGAAGAACTCATCACCCAAGGACTACTGATAGTGCTTGAAATGGCGCTTGTTATTGTCGTAAAGTTACCCATCATCTGGCTCGCTGATATCGGGCTTCCTGCTGTAAAACTCCACGGCAAGGTGATTGAGGTCGCATGTGCAGAGAACATAAAAAAGCACGCTAGTATGCTACATGTTATCTTCGTGCGCGCTAATTTATTGAGAATATTCATCATTTCCTGCCCATGCGCGCACTATGACACCGGAAATAGACCAAAGTCAACACTCATTTTATGAGTGATTCTCTATAAAAATGCGTCACTCTCAGCGAATCAACACCCAGGACATGAGCCTAACGCACGTCATCACTTCTTCGTGCCAATTGGAATTTTAGCAGCGTCACAGTATCTTTTTGCAAGACTGACCGGAGCCTGAACGGATTGGATACACCTGGTGCCAGCCATTGTACCAAACTGCCTTGCATGCATGATACGCACTTCAGGCACGCCGCTATCGAGAGCATCTCTAACAGCGCGGACCTTTGCCGACATCCCACCTGAAATAATTCCAGATGCCACAAGATGAGAAAGGTCGTCCGTATCCACCGTACGCAGAGGTATGCCGTTGACCAAAATACCTTCCTGGTCAGTTAAATAGATCAGTTTTTGTGCATGAAGAGAGCGAGCGACCTGACTGGCAGCGGCATCAGCATTCACATTCAAGAAAACTTCCGAATCCAGGAACGAGCATCCGATGGGCGCAATCACAGGAATACCAAGTATGTTGCATAAAGGTTTCATCGCCTGTACACGCCCGACAAGACCCAAGCTTACTTTCTCTTGCTCACAAAGAAAAAGGCTTGTGCCAATACCAACGCTTGTTGCTTGAACCCCATGTCTTTTGAGAGCATCGACAATCATAGGGTTCACCGTACCCCAGAGCACATCTTGAATGACCTGCATGATCGCAGGCGTTGTGACACGTTGCCCATCGATAAATTGCCAAGTAACACCACGTTTTTCACACTCGGCATTGATCATCGGGCCACCGCCATGCACAATAACCAGTGGACCATCAAAAAGTGCAATACGTGATGCCAAGAACTCGAGATCGGCAACCGAGCGTAGCGATGCACCACCAATTTTCAGGACTGTCATCATGTTAAATACTCGGCATTAATCTCGACGTATTTTTTAGATAGATCACAACCCCAAGCCGTTGCCTCATGCTCACCGGATTTGCAATCAATAGCAATACGAATTGTATCTTCCCGCAACAAGAGCCGCAAACGCTCAAGATCAATATCAAGTGGCGCGCCGGAATCAAAAATTGCCACATCTTGGATTTTGAGTTTCAAAAGCTCGAGTATCTCTCGGGGCAATTCTTCACCACCAAGACGCGCTACTATACGCCCCCAGTTTGGATCCCCCCCATGCATAGCTGTTTTAACCAAAGGACTCACGACTAAACTGCGTGCTGCTGTGCGTGCAAACCGAATGTCAGGAGCTCCTGTCACGCGTACTTCAAGGAGTTTTGTTGCACCCTCACCATCGCGTGCAATGCTTTGAGCTAAAACAGCACTGACATGGAAAAGAGCATTTTCAAACTTTGCCTTATCCTCAGCATTTTCAACTTGGACGCCTGACGCACCATTAGCAAGCAAGAAAACACAGTCATTCGTGGATGACTCGCCATCCACACTGATCATATTAAAGGTGCGATCTGTTACTGACCTCAGCATCCCTTCAGCTACAGCACTTTCTATACCAGCGTCTGTAACAATGTAGCCAAGCATCGTTGCCATATGCGGGTGAATCATTCCTGAACCCTTACAGATGCCTGTAATGCGTATAGAACCATGGGAGAGCTCGAGCACGGTACTGACCGTTTTCGGTACAAGGTCTGTGGTTAAAATAGCAAGCGCAAAGGATTCTGCACTTTTACCCTGACGCGCTACAAGCTCAGGCACAACAGCTATAATTTTTTCAATCTCCAGCTGTACCCCAATAGGACCAGTAGAAGCTGCTAAAACTTGGGATGGCAAACATCCGAGCGCATCGGCGACAGCTTGCACCATCTGAATATTGGTGCGCTCTCCACGCTCGCCGGTTGCGGCATTTGCCTGACCACTATTAGTGATAATGGCACGGATCCGGTTTGATGGCAGAAGCGACTCACAGTAACGTACAGGTGCCGCTTTGAATGTATTCCGGGTAAAAACACCAACGCCAAGGCAGGGCACTTCACTGACAAGCAACCCAACATCTGGACGGTATCGCCTCACGCCTGAATTGAGACCACTGGCTAAAAACCCTTCGGGCAAGGGGGTACGAGCAATGCCTGGACCTGGTATCATACGCGCTCCATATTTTCTATAGACTGACCTGCAGCACCTTTAATCATGTTATCAATACAGGAAAACACATACACCTTCTTCCCAATGACCTCGTACCCAATATGGGTCCTATTTGTCCCAACTACGCCTTCTAATGAAAGCATGTGCCTATCAGCTTGACCAAAACGTACCGCCTGAGCCATGTGGCCGTAGGCAGCATTGTAAGCCGCATCCAGTGATGCCCCCTCTTCCAGTAAAGACAAATAGAGGGCCGAGACTATACCACGTTTTATTGGCAAAAGGCTTGTAGAAAAATGAAAATCTATCTGGACGCCAGCAAAAAGCTCCATTGCATGAGCGATCTCTGCCATATGCTGGTGCTTACCTACCCTATAAGGCATACAGGTGTCAGCGACTTCGATAAAGAGTAACTCTTCTCTCAGAGACCTCCCAGCACCCGTTGCTCCGGATTTTGCATCAATGACACAGTTTGTGAGATTGACGGTCTTTGCGAGGGGAAGAAGCGCCATAAGGCCACTTGTGGCGTAGCAGCCAGGATTTGCGACAAAGGGGGTGGTCAGCTCTTTCGCCCACGGCATAAGCCCATAAGAAAAATAGGGCAACCACTCAGGCGCTGTATGCTTCATCCCATAGGCTTTTTCAAAAAGAGCTACTGGTAACCGAAAAGCACCACTAAGATCAATGATCCTAATGGCATTTTTTAGACAGATATCGCCGCAGGCTGCAACGATGTCCATAGAAAGCTCATGGGGTGTAGCTAAAAACAGCACATCAAGCCCCTCCAGCTGGTCCTTGAGGCACATAATATCAAAAAGATGCATCTCTACCTGAAGGTCAGGATCATAAAGCGCACGCCTCAAATCAAAGTTTGGATCACGCACCCAGATCTTACGAAGCGATCCACCCAGAAGCTTCGCCAACATAAGCCCAGAAATACCGTTCGCTCCAATAATGCCTGCTCGTGCCATGCCCTCAGGTATCGCTGGGATGAGCAAGTGCTGTCAAGTGTCCAATAGATTCCCCGAGCCGCACAAGCGTTTCCTGATTATCCAAAGAACGCGCGAGGATATCAGGTGCTACATGGCAATCGCGCATCAGAACGACAACACAGGAGCCACCAAACAAAAAGTACCCTTTTTCCTGGCCCCGCTCAAAGCGATCTCCTACAAGAAGAGGACTCTGCTTAATACTCCCTACACACAGAGCACCAATTTCAACAAACGTCATCTCCCCCAGGTGGTCCATCTGACAACGTGTCACACGACGAGCATTGTGCTGCAAAATATATGGCATATCGACAATGGGCGAAACTGAATCCAAAGCGCCAGGGATGACTTTCGTCTCAAGCACTCGCCCAGAATCAGGAAAATGAAATCTATGGTAATCAACTGGACACAGCCTCAGAATCAGTGCCGTACCACCTGTACCAATTCCACAGGTCAACTCAGCAAGCGTTAGGTGCATATTTTTAATATGAAATGGGGTATCGAATGAGACATTCTCTATCGCCAGCAATCGCCCCTCAGCAGGAGAGCCCAAGCCCACGGAAGGAAAAGGCCTCACGCCTGGACGAAAAGCACGCGAGAAAAATGCATTGAATGTCGGATAAGGCGCCCCTTCAAAGAGCTCCTCCTCAATGCTATATTTTTTAATAAAAGGCGCAACAAGAGACGCACTTTGAGCATTATCCGCGATCAAACCCATGATCTTTGACGCAAGACTCAAGAGCCATTTTCGGCGCACTATCTTGCCAGCCCATGTTTGATACAAAAAAAGCATCCAAAAAAGCCCAGCAACATCTTCTTGGATAGGACACTTTTTCTGCCTATCCCAAACAGTAATCACCGTCATGCGCCTCCAAAAATGCATCGATCACTTCACGCACGGCCCCAAAGCCCCCAGCACGCTCTGTAACATAATCGCAGCAGGCACGCACCTCAGCTGGCGCATGTGGTACAGTTATCGCGACTCCCACTGCTTTGAGAAGCGGAATATCAAAACACTCATCACCAATAAATGCCATTTTGTGGGGCTCAATACCAATTTCAGCCTGAAACCGCGCGAGCGAATGGCACTTATCTTCCTGCCCCAGATAGAGATACTTGATACGCAAATGTTCCATGCGCGCACGCACATCGGCTGAATCGCCCCCACTCATCACAGCGACTGGAAAGCCCTTTTTCAGGAGCTGACTGACACCATAGCCATCCTGGACAGAAAACATGCGGTACCATTGCCCGCCTTGCCAGAAAATACGTCCATCTGTCATCACACCATCAATATCAAAAATCAGTGCATCTACGGAACGTAGACGTTCACATAAGCCTCTGTAATCGAGCATCTTTTGTCCTCAAATATGTCCAAAGCCCAGTTAATTGTTCAAGCAAGGTCTCAACCTCATCAAAAGCAAGGACAGTCGCTGCGTCACTTTTTGCACGAATAGGGTCAGGGTGACACTCTAAAAAGACCCCGTCAACACCTACCGCTATTGCACCTCGAGCCAATGCGCTGGCCACTTCCCGGCGCCCCCCTGATGCATGCCCCTGCGCACCAGGCAACTGCACAGAATGAGTGATGTCATAGATCACATCCACACCTTGCGCTTGCATCAGCGGCAATGATGCCATGTCAACAACAAGCGTATTGTACCCAAAGCTCGCACCACGCTCGGTCAGCATGACAACATCACGTAATGATCGCAATGAATCTTCCTGCACCAAAACTTCAGCCACTTTGGCAAGCACAGCTGCCATATCCCAAGGTGCTAAAAATTGCCCTTTTTTAATATTCAATCGTCTTCCATACCGCAGTGCCGCGCGCGTCCCAGCGACAATCATATCTGTCTGACGTGATAGAAAAGCTGGCACCTGGAGAATATCGACAACCGAGGCAACCGCATCTGCCTGATCTGGAGTATGAAAATCAGTAAGCAATGGGAGCCCATAACGCTGGCGAACCCGCTCGAGCATCTTAAGACCCTCATCTAATCCAGGACCCCGAAAACCATGAATAGATGAGCGATTCGCCTTATCAAAAGAAGCCTTAAATGTCAGAGCGATGGGGAGCCTTTGCGCTATAACTAAAAGCTTTTCAGCGATACATTCTACAATCTCTTCCTCTTCTAAAACACAGGGGCCCGCAATCACAGGTAGTTGATGCATCATTTTTTTCCAGCTGCCTCCAAAAATGCAAGAAACAAAGGATGAGGCGCAAGCGGATGACTCAAAAATTCAGGATGAAACTGGCAGCCCAAAAACCATGGATGCCCTGGCAGCTCAACAATCTCAACCAACTTGTCATTATGAGTGCCTGACACTATAAGCCCTTTCTCCTGAAGGAGATCTGAAAATTTCGGTGATACCTCAAAACGATGTCTATGGCGCTCCGAAATCTGACCCCTGTCATACGCCTGGTGCGCTAACGTCTCAGGCTTCAAATCACACGTATAGGCCCCTAACCGCATACTCGCACCTTTGTCTCCATCGTGTGACTGCCCCGGCATAAAATCAACCACATTCCATGCCCCGTCAGGCTGAAATTCAGATGAGTTTGCCTCAAGCATCCCTAAAGATCGAGCATACTCAATGACCATAAGCTGCATCCCAAGACAAATACCGAAATACGGGATACTGTGTTCCCGTGCATAGCGGATAGCCGCAATCTTTCCTGCAACGCCACGCTCACCAAAACCACCTGGCACCAAAATGCCATCGAGTGATGCTAAAAGCGCTGTGTCAGTCGCTGCCTCAGCATCCACAAAAATCATATCAACACGAGCCTGCTGCGCACCTGCTGCATGAGCTAAAGCCTCTGATAAGGATTTGTAACTATCGTGCGCATCTGTATATTTCCCAATAATACCAATCCGCAAGACACGTAAGGATGGATCCAAGAGGCGTGTCACCATCTCCTGCCAACGCCCCAGATCAGGGCGCGGTGACCAAATACCTAAAAGCTCAATAATCTTTTCATCCAGACCTTCTTCATGAAAATACAGAGGCACTTCATAAATACTCGCCACATCTTTAGCACTAAAAACTTGCTCGCCCGGCACAGAACAAAAAAGACCAATTTTGTCTTTCACATCCTTAGGCAAAGTGCGATCAGAGCGACATAATAAAATATCAGGCTGAATCCCTATGGCCCGAAGTTCACGGACACTGTGCTGCGTTGGCTTCGTCTTAAGCTCCCTAGCAGCTGCAATATAAGGCACAAGGGTGAGATGAACAACGAGCACATTGCCCACGCCTTCCTGCGTCCGCATCTGGCGAATGGCCTCTAAAAATGGAAGCCCCTCAATGTCTCCCACCGTCCCGCCAACTTCCACAATAGCAACTTCAGCGTCTTCTGTTGCCTCACGGATCAATCGCTGGATTTCATCCGTGATATGCGGGATGACCTGGACCGTCTTCCCTAAATACCCCCCAGCACGCTCACGCCGGATAACTGCATCATAGACCCGCCCTGTCGTAAAACTATTCTTTTTTGTAAATGACGCATGCCTCACAAACCGTGAATAGTGCCCAAGATCAAGATCTGTTTCAGATCCATCATCAAGAACAAAAACCTCCCCATGCTGGAGAGGAGACATAGTGCCAGGATCAATGTTGATGTACGGATCCATCTTGAGCATTGATACCCGCATACCACGCTGCTCCATAAGCATCCCAATGGATGCAGCACTAATGCCTTTGCCGATACTTGAAAGAACGCCACCTGTGATAAAAATTGTTTTCTTTTGTTTTGCCATGCCGAGAAAAGGGACCTTTAGCATCCATCTGTAGCAAAACTTCACGTGCCAGTCAAAAGTTCCTCATTCCCATCTAAAGCACCATCAACCGCCTTGACAACTTGGGAAAGTCGCACCATCCTTTGACGCAACGCTTCTGAATTCGCTTTCTCTTTTGCAAACTGCTCCTGAATAAGATCAATATTGAACTCAGCACTATCCAGCTTGCGCTTCAGATCCATAATTTTCGATTCACGTGCCCCCACGAGGGCCTCCTGATCTTTTTTTGCAAGCTCAAGTTTATTTTCAAGTTCTCTCTCTCTTACCCGAATTTTCCTGATATCAAGACGCACTCGATCACGGACCCGCTCCAACTCTTCAGTCAAATCCTTACATTGCATCTCAATTGCCCGGGCCTTACCACCTTTCGTTTTCATCTCAACGTGTAATTGCTGGAGCTCAAACTGGTGATCTGCTTTCAACAATTCAAGATTCTTATCAAAATCATCGATCATTGATTTTTGCTCACCAACACGGTACTGGAGATCCCGACTCTTCTCTTTTTCTTTTTGAATTGTCTCCTGGAGCGACTGCACATGCATCTGTGCAGTGCGAAGCTGCTGCGACAAAGCAACAACATCCTGCTCCCTCAACATGAGGTAACGTTTCAAAGTCTCAATATCAGGTGCCTGAACAGCGCCCCCTGGAATCACCGCATCCCCTAAAATATGGCTCGGTGAAATCATAAAGTCTGACTGAGGCACCATGGGCGGAGGAGGCATCATCTCCTCCTCTTTTGGCGCTACATCGAGCAAAAGCGTCCTCTCCTGCGGGCTTTCAGGCATACTAAACGGCAAACCATCCATTGCTGAAGGGAGCATACCAAGCGACAAACCGTCCGTCGTCGGTGGCGGCGTATCAATCGATAGGCTACTTTCTGCCCCAAAATGCATCACAAGGTCTTCCTGAGGAGGTGGCGGTAGTGCATCCAAAGATGTCTCTAATGATAAAAGAACCTCTTTTGGTAGCGATGGAACCTCCTCTGGCGGTGGCGAAACCTCGGGTAATGCTGGAGCAGCAAATGACTCAACTGAGTACTCAGGAGTGACCTCGGGAGCAGACTCTGGGATAGATACTGCTTCTTCTAAGGAGCCCCGCCCAGGCGGAGGAGGAGGCACAGCATGAGAAAAATCTCCTCTTGTCCCAGCAGGCATCTCGAGCCGAATATTTCCAGAACTGACACGGAATGAAGCAAAAGTACGCGGATCCTCAAGTACAATAGGCGGAGGAGGAGGTATTTTAGAGAGAGTACCTACTGTGGATTGGATACAAGCAAAAAAATCAGCCTCCCCACAAGGAAAATGAAGATACCCATGCACCCCTGATGGACTCGATTGGTGTGATAAAAAATCAGCATCTGTCCATTCGGACGAACTCACAAGAATAGGAATTTTAGCAAGCTCACGATCCTTGCGCACCATTTTGAGCATATCCAAAGGCGCGCCATCCATCTCGCGGTGCACAATAATGAGCCCCAACTTCTGTCGATGTAGCCGTATAAGTCGCGCTGCATCTTCAACATCTTTTGCTGCAATAACCTGAGCCCCTTGCTGGACAAGCTTTTGCATAAACTGATGCGACGCGTTAATGTAAGAATGGAGGATCAGAATCTTCATTAATTACTTTATCGGTTTTTTGGAAAGAACATTTGACACAACTAGAGTGAACCGCTACGGTTTCCCGATGAGTCGCCATATCTCGATCATGGTGTTTCAAGAAAATGGATCCTCGCGGTCTTTCCAAATCCCATTGAGCTGGATAACGCGACTTGGCATAGCAATCTCCCTCCTCCTTATCAGTCTCCTTGCAAGTATTGGCTTTTTCTTGACACAAAAAATACCGCAGCATGTCTACGAGCCCCAGGCCACCTCCTGTGGGACCATCTTATCTTCTGAAACCAAACTCCCCGAGCAGGCACTTTTCTATAAAATTCAGGAACCAAAACTGGAAGAACGTGAAAAACTGTCCCCTGTCTACGGAGAAACATTTTTGCATCTATTCCCCCTAACCAGAACTCTCCCTGATCCGCACCTTGCAAGCATTACCATCGAAAATGCCCATGTTTCATGGCAGAATCATCACCTCACATGTGATTTTGCACTCCAATACCGCAAACAAGATGGCGGCAATCAGCATGGAAAGATAGCTGTGCTCGCACGTGGAGCACAAAGCCTTACAGGCTACCCTGCCGGCCTATTCCATGACACAGGTTCTCGTACGCTCGTTGATATGGGCGCCTGTGAACCTTTTGCTGTAAGCCACTACCGCGAAGTCCATGCAGAATTCACAGCCCAACCTCTTGACGATTTACCGTCTGTGGTCGAGATCTTTATCTTCGATAAAGATAATGCTCCTCTCCTTTACCATAGATTGAAGGTATCCTCCTGATGGTACATGAAGAACGCATCACCCTTATCGCCGAAGGATTTGACGCTAAAGGCCACATCACCCTCTCTCATACAGCACGGTTTGAAGGCGCACTCGAGGGCTCCCTTGAGGCTTCAGCAGGCACACTCGTTATTGGCGAGTCAGGCTCAGTACGCGGCACCCTTCAAGCTGAAACAGTCATCATTGACGGCTTTGTCGATGGTGAAATTACAGCTACATCTGTCAGGCTCTCATCCCTAGCTCGCGTCTTTGGCTCGATCCATGCGAAAAGCCTGAAAATTGACGCAGGCGCTCACTTTGATGGCAAAGTGCTACCACCTTGACATCCATGACTCTCCAATTTTTTTAATGCATGCAGGACACTGCAATGTAGTGCTCCATAAAGCTTGTACTCGCTGATAGACCTCAGGCGCAAAAGCAAGCTGCTTTCAGCTGTATCTCCTCCCATCAAAAGACGAGGTCAAACAATGTAGCTCGTGCATGTTCTCTTTGATAACAACTGTCAAATATTTAGACACATTCAGCGTAGCAAGATAGTCATCCCGATACTGTTACTTTTAAAATGCTTTCATTTTTTGGCCTATCTTTTTCAAGAAATTGCGCAACGCACCAAATATGTGTGCAGTACATTTCGACTGCAACTTGTATGCGCTTATGAGGGGAAAAAATGAAGATAGCTTATTTGATGTCCAGTTTTGTTTTGATAGCTTCTGTCTGCCTGTGGCCCTAAACCCGCCTCTAGCTCTAACGGCCTTATAAATGGAACTTGGAAAGGTACTGACGCTAAGTGCCATGGAAAATCAATACCAGGATACTACTCAACTACAACAGTAACCGTGGTCATTAATAATACCACTGCTACTATAAACAACACGCATCATGCCGCTATTTTAAACAACAAAACCATTGAATGCACTATCAACGAACCGGCAACCATTACCTATCCATCCACAGGAAAGTTCACGATAAAGCAATCTGGCGCTAGCACAAAGAGTCCTTCAAATTGCGACGGAGACCCTTCTCCTTCTGCATTTGACCCAAACAAAAACCCTCAAAGTACTATAAACTATTCTTTAAGTGGCAACACTCTCACTCTATCCGAAGAAGGAAAGAATATGTGCAAAGACTATGGCTCATCAGGCCCAATACAACTTATTTTCGTAAAACAGTAATTTAAAAAAAGGCGGTGCAAGTGAAGGACGTCACAGCACCGCCTTACGTTGGAAGGGCATCTGTGCAAACGTCTTACTCAGATACTGTTCCAAACTCAACTTCAGCTTAAAGGAAGTAACCCATGTCCTTTGGCAGAGCAAAACATGCACTCACTGCAGGAAAGAGCACTAATGTCAGCATATATGTTTGGAAGATTCTCCGGCGGAAGCTAAAAATTCAGATCCAACCCTTAGCTTGATATGCAGCAATGACCTGAGGCATAGTCTCATAGTACCGATGTACTGTCTCCATCCCTTCACACACCCAATGATCAGGCAGTATTTCTCGTCTTTTGTCCCAATTGAGTGCAGAGGCCTTCCCTCTCAACAGACCGATAAGCTGCGCCCCCCCTGCAGCACATGCTGTCATCGTCGGCACCAGCCCATCAGGCAGGCTATAAAGTGGCTTTTTTAAAACCTTCGCCATAGTTGCCATCAAATCATAGCCAGAAATTGCTTCACGTTCTGCAACATAATGTACACCTGATTGCGTCAAACTCACGGCCTGCACAATGCTCTGACAAAGATCATCCACATAAATAACGGAATACCTTTTTTTTGAACCTGCAACGACGCCAAACCCCCGCGCTATACTCCTAGCGAGCACAAGTAAACCCCGATCCTCAGGTCCATAGACGATAGGTGGCCGAATAAGACATGCTTGGGGATAAAAAGCCTGCGCCTCTTGCTCAGCCAAAAGTTTACTCTTCCCGTACCAAGAACATGGAGCATCTAGATCTTTCTGTGTACGCAGCACCGATGGCCCGCCCGCAGCTAAACTCGAGATAACAATCACCCGAATGTCACCCCATAATGCATGACTAACCTGCATGAGGCGCCTTGTGAGCTCTGCATTGCCTTCAAAAAAACCCTGCTGAGACAAGGAAGCTGTGACTCCTGCGACATGGATCAGACAATCCGGCCTCGGGATTGTTGCAAGCACTCCATGCAAAGCGCTTGCTGACCAATCTGGAAGCACAAGCCCATTGTTGGGAATTTTTTTTCTTACAAGTGCTGTTACTTGATGCGGTTCCAGCATCTGCATCAGTCGCTGTCCAATAAATCCTGTCGCACCGGTCATCAAAATACGCATATGGCTCTTGTATCGCGTGCGCTTAAAAAAGAAAGCCCCATTTAGTGAAACGCTCACCCTTACCAGGAGGAACTTAAGACCGCATTTTTTTTCGCATAAGCGAAAATCGGCTGATACCATGGGCAGTCGAGCACTCAAACCGATACTGGCATAAAAGAAACAAGACGACGCGAAAAAATAACCCAGTGCGTCAACATCTGGATCAATAATAACGACATACGTCTACTCCGCCAAAGGCTGAAAGAGACAGGCCGGCCTTATCAAATGTTCATCGCACACATTACACACCTTTCGCCTCAGCGCTTTTTTTGATACTTAAGGGCATGCAGGTTACTATTTTAGGATGCGGCACGTCAACGGGAGTCCCAGTTATCCACTGCACGTGCGCAGTCTGCACAAGCCCTCTGCCAGAAAATAACCGCACACGAGCATCGATCTTTGTTACTTTTCATGGAAAACACTTTTTGATCGATACAGCAACTGACCTCAGAGCTCAGGCCTTGCGTCACAATATCCCTCACATTGATGCGGTGCTTTTTACACACCCCCATGCTGACCATATTGGCGGTCTTGACGAGTTACGCAGTTTTAACTTTTCTCAGAAAAAGCGTATCCCACTTTTTGGTAATCACTGGAGTGCGACTGAAATACCCACACGCTTTGCCTATATCTTCAAAAATACCCTGAATGAAGGTGGCGGCATTCCACTGCTTGATTTTACTGAAATCAAAGACCCTTCCCAACCCCTGTACATCCAAGACGTTGAAATTACCCCCCTCCCTGTCAAACATGGTTCTCAGGATTGCCTTGGCTATCGCTTTGGCTCCTTAGCATACATTACGGATTGTAGCTTTATCCCAAATGAGACTCTTGATAAAATGCAAGACTTAGATCTCTTGATACTTGATTGCCTTCGACTTTTACCTCACCCTACCCATTTCAATCTTGAGCAATCATTAGCAGTCGTGAATAGTGTGCATCCAAAAAAAACAATCCTCACACATCTTGGACATGAATTCGACTATGCTCGGGAGCGGATCCTTCTGCCAGAAAATGTATACTTTGCCTATGATGGGATGCGAGAGAATTTTTCGGCTGTTTATTCAAGCCTGCACAACACCGTCAATCCTCTTCCTTGACCTCAAGACCACAGTTCCTCTCAGTCCCACCGGTTTTTAGTTGCGTAAGAAAATAAAGCCGTGACGTTTTATTTCTTGGCTCTTCGGGCTTTTCTGTGCATAACCTCTAAGGCATCATTTCCATTTTTCCGCAATAAAAAAGAATAGCTATCCGATAATTTTCAAAATTCCTAAATCCTCTTGCATTGGCTTTGAGAATCTGGATTTTCGAATTTAG